>JALWEA010000022.1 GCA_027039465.1 Calditrichia bacterium
TATTTTAAAATGGGGAAACTTGGCAAGGCCCGCCTGTTTTACGAACGCGCCAAACGGTTCATGCCGGACGACGAAGCTTTAAATGCCAATCTAAAGTTACTGCAAAGCCGCTTAGTGGATAAAATTCAAAAGCCGCCCAAATTCTTTTTAACGGTCTGGTGGGAAAGTTTTCTCGGATTATTTTCCTTGAGTTTGTTAACCTATTTGGTGGTTATTTTCTTTTGGCTCTTTCTGCTTGCCTGGGCTTTTTATTTGTACATGAAAAAGCAAAAACGGCAGGAACGCGGCAAAGGTCTGGTCATCATTGCCCTGATTATTTTTATTTTGTTTAGTATTACACTTTTTGATAAAATTAATCATGTGGATAAAGTGAATTACGGGGTTATTTTAAAACCGGCGGTAACGGTATATTCGGAGCCTCGAAAGGAATCCACGGAGATTTTTATTGTGCACGAAGGCACCAAAGTAAAAATTTTACGTCGAAACGCAGGTTGGTTAGAAATTAAATTGGACGACGGTAAAACCGGTTGGCTATTGGCAAATTCATTGGAAAAGGTTTGAAGTTATGAAAACATTAATTGCAATTTTATCATTTTTTTTAATCATGGGCTGTGCCGCGACTAAAAAAGTGAATGCTCCTTCGGAAAAACAAAAAGCGGCAAAGGTTAAAAATCTACCGGCCGGGCAATATGACGAATCCTTTGACCCGTTGACTCTGGAAGATGATGACATTACCATCCAAAAACAAAATAATCTCCTGCAAAAACAGGCAAAGTATTTGAAGAATCTTTCAAGCGCTTCCGGGCGACAAACCGTTCCGGATTCGCTCAAAACTTTCAAAGAAACGGATGGTTTCCGCGTGCAGATTTTTGCAGGTCGCGATATTCAGGCGGCGACCATGGCCGAAACCAAGGCCAAAGAAGACTTTGAGCCGAAGGGCTACAAAGTTTATTTGATTTTTGAAGCTCCGTTCTACAAAGTCCGCATTGGCGATTTTACCGATCGGAACGAGGCGGAAAATGCGCGGGATTTGGCCAAAAAGTTGGGCTACAAATCGGCTTTTGTGGCGCGCAGTAAAGTGCAGGTGGCGCAACAATAGTTCGTTACCGGTTACGGAATGTTGTAGGGGTAAAGCATTTCCCTAACCAAATATAAAAACAATGGATATTTTTGGTTGCAAGACGTTAAATCTTCTGAATTTGCAATGTCCTGACAGAAATGCTTCACCCTTACATCGAACAATCCAGTTCCCAATTCCTAATTCCAAGTTCCCAATCATTCCAAGGCCAAACATCCTCAAACCACAATGAATTCATTCGCCTAATTCTTTCCAAAATAAAAAACGGAGGCTCTAAGAACCTCCGTTTCTTGCATTCTTTTTTTAGCCTACATAATGAACAACATTTCCGCATATTTCGGCAACGGCCACACATCATCGGGCAAAATGCTTTCCAATTGATCGGCCGGTTCCCGGGTGCTTTCCAGCAAGTCGGGAATGTGATCGGCAAAAAATACGGCCTGCTCTTCAATATCGGTAATGGCCAATCCTTTTTGCAGGGTTTCGTGCAAGGTTTTACAACGTTTGTTTAGTTCCGTTATGGCCTTGTTGACCATAATCATCGTTTCGTTTAACGGCTCGGCATCCATTTTTATTTGAGCCGAAATGCTTTGCACGTTTTTAATGTTATTTACCAACTGATTCTGATATTTTAATGCGGCCGGTAAAACAAAAGTCTGAATTAAATCGCACAAGGTGTCAACTTCAATATCCAGCGTTTTCACGTATTGCTCCAGGTGAATGTGGTAGCGTGCTTCAATTTCTTCTTTGGAAAAAACTTTCTGTCGAATGAGCATATCCATGTTTTTCGGATCAATAAAAGCCTTTAGGGCATGGGCGGTTTTACGAACATTGGGCAAACCGCGTTTGGCCGCTTCTTCTTCCCATTCCTTGCTGTAATTATTGCCTTCAAAACGAATGGGTTCGGTTTCGATAATGTATTTTTGCAAAACCTTTAAAACGGTCGCATTGAATTCCGTGCTACCGTTTAACTCCTTTTCGATTTCGGCAACCAACAAATCGAGAGAATCGGCTACGGCAGCGCTAAGGACGGTATTTGGCAAAGAGATTGATGCCGCCGATCCGACGGCACGAAATTCGAATTTATTGCCTGTGAACGCAAACGGCGAGGTTCGATTGCGGTCGGTGTTGTCGCGCAAAATGGACGGCAACTTACTAATGCCCAGATCAATGATGAATTCTTCGGTTTTCTTTAATTCTTTACCTTGTTTAATATCATCCAAAATTTCCGTCAGGCGTTCACCCAGAAAAACGGACATAATGGCCGGTGGCGCTTCATTGGCGCCCAAACGGTGGTCGTTTCCTGCTGAAGCGATAGACGCGCGGAGCAAATCGCCGTATTTGTAAACCGCATGCAGAATAGCCACCAAAAAGACGAGAAATTGCAAATTTTCTTCCGGCGTTTTTCCCGGATCAAGCAAGTTATTGCCATTATCGTCTGCTATCGACCAGTTGTTGTGTTTGCCGCTGCCGTTGATCCCTTTAAACGGTTTTTCATGCAGTAACAAAGCCAGCCCGTGACGATTGGCCACTTTGCGCAAGACTTCCATGATCAATTGATTACGATCCGCACCGATATTCAATTCGGCAAAAATCGGCGCGATTTCATATTGATGAGGCGCTACCTCGTTGTGACGGGTTTTGGCCGGAACTCCCAATTTGTACAATTCCTGTTCGGCATCTTGCATGAAGGCCAGCACACGTTCCTTAATCGATCCGAAATAATGATCTTCCAACTGTTGACCCTTGGGCGGCTCGGCTCCGATCAGCGTACGGCCGGTAATGCGTAAATCCGGACGCAGGTTGTAATAGCGTTTGTCAATCAGAAAATATTCCTGCTCGGTGCCAACGGTTGTGACCACGCGATTGGCCGTTTTGTTTCCGAAAAGGCGTAGCACTTTTAAAGCGGATTTATTAATGGCTTCCATGGAGCGGAGCAGAGGCGTCTTTTTATCCAAAGCTTCGCCCGTGTAGCTGATGAAGACGGACGGGATACACAAAATACCGCCGCCGTTGGGCCCTTCCATAATAAAAGCCGGACTGGACGGATCCCACATGGTGTAACCGCGCGCTTCAAACGTGGTTCGCCGCCCGCCGCTGGGAAAGGAAGATGCATCCGGTTCGCCTTGCACCAGTTGATCGCCTTTAAAACGTTCAATCACTTGGCCGTCGGATTCGATTTCAAAAAACGAATCGTGTTTCTCCGCGGTTAATCCGGTTTGGGGCTGGAACCAATGGGTAAAATGGTCAACGCCTTTGCTCATGGCCCATTCCTTCATGGCGTGGGCAACGGAGTTGGCAATGCTCAAATCCAACTTGGCGCCGGATTTAATGGTTTGTTTCAATTTTTTGTAAACGTCTTTGGGTAATTTTTCCCGCATTAATTGATCATTGAAAGTGTTTTCGCCAAATTTAACTTTGGCTAATTTGGGCAAGTTGTCTAATTTTTCTTGAGCAATTTCCTTGAGAATGGCATGACGCATTTCTGCAGAGCTCATAGTTTTCTCCTTAATTGGTTTGATTTGCCGACTTATCTAATTCCATTATCGGCATCTATTTGCATTTATTATGCCAAAAGACGAAATTGAAAGATGAGTTGGGAATAACTATCTAAAAAATAAAGATTTAAATATATTACTTATGCTTGAAAAGGAATTTTAGCAAGATTTTAAAACTACAAAATTGTAGGAATTAATTTATTTTATGACATTAATGTAGTTCTGGTTTTTTGTCTCCATGATCCGTTATTGGCATTGAGAGTCTCCGGATTACGCTTTCTTGCCAAGACGCATCTTTAACTCGTTTTTCAAAGAACTCACCGAGCGTGTCGGATTAATATTATCAGGATTCGCAAAAATGTGGGCTAAAATCTGTATTTTAAAATTTCCGCGTCACTCATGGATCCGAACTTCGGAATAAAAATTGCTGAGTGTAATGATTTGCCGATAAGCCTTAAAAGAGTTAAAACGAGCAGGTCTTAATTCAACTGATTGATTTACGGGCAAATCGGAATTTATTAACCGGTCGGATGAATTTTCGGGAAAACAAAACTTGAAAATATCCGACAAATTTGTATATTGAATGGAAAACAATACAAAATTGTAGGAAATTGAAATCATGACCGATGAAGTTATTAAATATCAGCACGATTCATTGGTGCGCAAGCTTTCGATTCTCCAACAAATTAACGAGGCGGTGAGTCGCACCTTAAATTTACATGAATCGCTTGATGCCGTTCTGAAAATTTTATTTCAATCTTTTAAAATAAAGGCGGGTGCCGTTTTTTTAACAGAAGAAGAAAAACATCGTTTGTACCTGGGGGCATCCATAGGTTTTAATTCGGATTCGGTAAATGTGCGCTATAAATTCGGTCAAGGGTTAACCGGAAGGGTGGCCGAAACCATGCAACCCATTGTGGTGCCCAAGGTAAGTAAGGAGCCGCTGTTTTTAAATCGTTTGAAAGGATGGAATAATCGTCGGGACAAGGAATTGTCGTTTGTCGGTGTGCCCATAACCAGCGATTATCAATTATTGGGCGTTTTGATTGTTATTTTTCGATACAACCCGACGCGTGATTTGGGAAATACATTGAAGTTTTTTAATTTGGTTGCTTCGGCGTTGGTGCAACCCATTCGGCTGACCCGTCTTTTAGCCATAGAGCGAGAAAATTTATTTCATGAAAAAGCCCGTTTGGATGCGCAATTGCGCGAAGAATTTCATTTAAACAATATTATCGGCAACAGCCATGCTATGCAGGAAGTCTTTGAACGGGTGGCTCAAGTGGCGCGAGCGGACACAACCGTGTTGATTCGGGGCGAAAGCGGAACGGGCAAAGAATTGATTGCCCAGGCCATTCATTACAATTCACCTCGTAGTAACGCACCGTTTGTTCGGGTAAATTGCGGCGCTATTCCGGAAACGTTAATTGAATCCGAATTTTTCGGCTATGAAAAAGGAGCATTTACCGGAGCCGTTTCGCGCAAAAAAGGGCGCTTCGAATTGGCGGACGGGGGAACAATCTTTTTGGATGAGATCGGTGATTTGAGTCCCATGACGCAGGTAAAACTTTTGCGTGTTTTGCAGGAACAGGAGTTTGAGCGGGTCGGGGGTACGGAAACCATTAAAGTCAATGTGCGTGTTATTGCCGCTACCAATGCTAACTTGGAAAAATTGATGGAGCAAGGTAAATTCAGGGAGGACTTGTATTACCGGCTAAATGTGTTCAGTATTTTTCTGCCGCCTTTGCGCGAACGGAAAACCGATATTTTGCTTTTAGCCGATCATTTTCTTGTAAAATATGCGCGCAAACACGGCAAGGCCATTCGAAGAATTTCCACTCCGGCCATTGATATGTTAATGCGTTACCATTGGCCCGGGAATGTCCGCGAATTGGAAAATTGTATTGAGCGTGCCGTGTTGGTGTGTGAGGATCGGGTAATTCACAGCTACCATTTACCGCCCACACTGCAAACGGCAGAAAGCAGTAACACAACACCGCAGATGTCTTTGGATCAGGCGGTTGCCGCGTACGAGAAGGAGATTATTCAGGATGCGCTGAAGACAAGCCGCGGTGTGGTGGCGCGTGCGGCCCGTTTGTTAAGTACAACGGAAAGAATCATGGGGTACAAGATTAAAAAATACAAAATTGATATTTCGAGATTTAAAGGGT
>JALWEA010000023.1 GCA_027039465.1 Calditrichia bacterium
ATCTCTCAAATGTGGGTGACGACTTTTTCTTGGTAGTTGTTTTTGATGTTAGCGTTACTTTGGGACTTATTCGAATTTATACTAAAAAAGCCATTGAAGACTTGTTATCCGCTTTGGAAGAACAGGGTGAAGAAGGTGAAACTACGGAAAAGATGATTGATGATGATTTTAGCTCGCTGTTAGGTGATGCATTGGATGATAATTTTAAATAAATTAATTCTTAAATGGTGTTTAGGAAAGAAGTCGATTTAAGTAAAGAGGAACAGGATGTTTATTAATTGGGCTTTGCAGGAAATTAATCTAAAGATTGTTTATTACGGACCTGGCATGAGTGGGAAAACGACGAATTTGGAATACATCCACTCCAAATTAGATCCGTCTTTGAAAGGTGAATTGGTTTCGTTGAAAACCAAAGAAGACCGTACCATCTTCTTTGATTTTATGCAAATTGAGGTCGGGCGCATAAAAGGCAAAAAACCCAAGTTTAATCTGTACACCGTACCCGGGCAGGTCTATTACGCCTCCAGCCGCAAGGTTATCCTGAACGGTGTGGACGGTATTGTATTTGTGGCCGATTCGCAACCGCACCGTATGGAAGCCAATATCGAAACTTTGCTGGATTTGGAAGAAAACCTGAAACAGGAAGGCCACAGTCTCGACAACTTCCCTTGGGTTATTCAATACAACAAACGTGATTTGCCAGGTGTAGAACCGGTGGAAGTGCTGCAAAAACGATTAAACTTTTTTAATGTGCCGCATTTCGAAGCCATAGCTGTGCGTGGCGACGGTGTGTTCGATACTTTGAAATCCGTTATCAATTTGGTTGTTCGCCACGTGCAGGATCAACTGTAAAAATTTTTATCGTTTTTAAATTTTACGTATTTTAAGCCTTCTCCCAAGAATATTGGGTAGAAGGCTTTTTTATTTTTGAAAATGACTGTGTACGAATCCAATCGGCTAATATGGAAAGGAAACGGCCATTAAAAGTACGGACCCGATAAAGGCGGAACGCCACCGTTTACGCAGAGAAATTTTTGCCTGGACTTTGTACGACTTTGCCAACACTTCGTACAGCGTTATTGTGGTAACGGTGGTTTACGCCATTTATTACAAACAATACATCGTTGGTGATTTTACCATTGCTTTGGGGCATTGGGTACGCAATCCGGGCGATTTTTTATGGGGGTTGGGCGGCTCGCTTTCCATGTCCCTGGTTGCCTTAAGCGCGCCGGTGATGGGAGCGGTGGCCGATTACAGTAATCGCAAGAAATTATTTATGTTAATTTATACCCTGGTTTGCATCGGAGCCATGGCCTCGCTTTATTTCTTGCAACCTGGCATGATTCTGCAGGGATTGCTTCTTTTTATCCTAGGTAATTTGGGATTCGAAGGTGCCCTGGTTTTTTACAACGGATTTCTACCGCAAATTTCGCGGCCGGATAATATCGGTAAGATTTCGGGTTACGGATTTGCCATCGGTTATGTGGGTTCTCTTATTTCTCTGCTTATTGCGTTACCTTATGCTACCAGGGCCTTTGCCAGTCACGATTTGTCGATTATGCGTCCCACTTTTGTTTGGGCCGCGCTTTTTTTCTTGATTTTTTCCATGCCTTTCTTTTTATTGGTGCGCGAGCGCACTACCGGCATTCCCGACAAAACCAAAAATTTTTTTAAAGAAGGTTACCGGCGCACTCTAAAGACATTAAAGCGCATAAAAGACTTCCCCGAGATTACCAAATTTTTAATCGCCTATTTTATTTACATTGACGGGGTTAACACGGTCATTTATTTCAGCGGAATTTATGCCAGCTCTACTTTGGGGTTTACCGTCGAGCAGGTGATCGAATTTTTTGCCATCGTACAATCATCGGCCATTTCCGGGTCGTATGTTTTCGGTTATTTAACGGACAAGTACGGGCCCAAGAAAACCATTATGATAACCTTGACCCTTTGGATTATTGTTGCCATCGGCGCCTTCCTTTCTTACAACATGGTTACCTTTTACATTGTGGGGTTAATTGCCGGTATTGCCATGGGCTCATCCCAATCGGCCAGCCGGGCTTTAATGGGACGCCTGATTCCCGAAGGTATGGAAGCGGAATTCTACGGATTTTATGCTTTGATGGGTAAATTTTCTTCGATTTTAGGCCCTTTGGTTTTCGGTCTGGTTTCAACGCTTACCGGCAACCAACGATACGCAATTTTTTCGTTATTGATTTTCTTCTTGACCGGCCTTTTTTTGATTGCCAGAGTTGATGAACGGATTACTTACAAGAAAGTGGTGTTGTAAGACGTTTGAAGTTTGTTGGGTTTTTAGCGTTTGGAATTAAAACATCTGATACAACAAAATACCAAGCGACATGCGCCTTAGATACCAGTCCTTCACCTACCCCCGGCAACCGAATTTCCAGTTCCCAGTTCCCAGTTCCCAATTCCAAGTTCCCAGTTCCCAGTTCCCAGTTCCTTTACATAACTCCGGCAAATGGAATTGAGATGATTTTAGGTAAATACCACCCGAGCAATCCTTGAAATCCGTTTTTTAATTTTTGTATCGTAAGTTGCTTGCCAGCGCCGGAATTGTTACCTTTTATTGTTCGTTCAATCAGAGTAAATGCTTGGCTTTAGTCCGAGTCCAAACGCGTTGGAAAACGAATAAAAATAAGGCTATTTAAATTTGGCAAAACTTAGTAAAATCATTATATTCGCAACTTTCCTGATCTACGTATTTTGTTCTTTGATACGGGCCGGTAGCCTGCAAAAGGTTACTCGTGGTAATTTCATATTTATTTATCCAAAAGGCGACAGCCTTCTTGTGGAATATTTATTAAAAGAAACCGATAAACCATTGCAGCGCGTTGAATCTTTTTTCTACGAATCCTTAACAACGCCGGTGACCATTTTAATTGTAAAATCGGATCGTGCTTTCCGTGCTTATTTTCAGAATAAGATTCCCGAATGGAGCCAGGCCATTGCCATTCCACGGGAACGCATGATCGTGCTCAAGCTCAGCAATGCCGATCAAATCCGCAAAGGTCCGCAAATATTGGTGCACGAGGTTGTACACATTTTGGTTTATGATCACCTGAAAGGGGCGGGGATTCCGACTTGGTTAAACGAAGGGTTGGCCGAGTATTTCAGCGAAGGCAATTTAAGTCTGCAAAAGAAAATCCTTCTTGCGGACGCCATCGTCAGCAATAAGACGATTGATTTAATGGCCATGGATACCTTGTTTCGCTTCAGCACGGCAAAAGCCCGACTGGCTTATATTGAAGCGCAAAGCGCCGTGGCTTTTATGGTTGAGAAGTACGGTTTGCCCAAACTGAAACAATTTTTGGATTATTTGGCCAGGCGGAAAATTCTTGACGACGCATTTAAATTAACGTACCATTTCGACTTTTTGGACTTTGAAATTCAGTGGAACGAATATATTTACAGGCACTACCGTTATCTGGTTTTGTTAAGGTTCGAAGAATGGATTTTCGCTTTTATCGCCCTTTTGTTCCTGATGGCCGTTTTGGCCGTTTATCTCAGGAATAAAAAAAAGTTAAAGAAAATGCAGGATGAAGAAGATTCATCGGACTTTTTTGAATATCCGGATTGGGATGAGTCGGATTCGGATGAAAGTGATGAGTTTAGGTAAAGGAGAATAGGAATTGTACGTACCTAAAAAAATATTCTTGACGAAAGGCGTTGGTGTTGCCAGTGAGCAGCTAACCAGCTTTGAAATGGCCTTGCGTAATGCCGGGGTCGGACCGTTTAACTTGGTTTCCGTCTCTAGTATTTATCCTCCCGGATGTGAATTAATCAGCAGGGAAGACGGGTTAAAAGAATTGAAACCGGGGCAAATCGTTCACGCCGTTTACAGCCGTAATGCCACCAATGAACCTGGAAGACGCATTACCGCTTCGGTGGGTTTAGCCATCCCCAAGGATAAGACGGCTTACGGTTATCTTTCCGAGCATCATGGTTACGGGCAAACGGAAGAGGAGTCCGGAGAATATGCCGAAGATTTGGCCGCGGAAATGCTGGCTACCATTTTGGGTGTGGAATTTGATATGGATTTAAGCTGGGACGAAAAACGCAATCTCTGGCATATTTCGGGTAAAATCGTACATTCCCAAAACATTACGCAATTTGCCAAAGGTGATGCCCGAGGTTTGTGGACAACGGTATTTGCCGCCGCCATTTTATTACCTTAAAAACAAAAAAATCGGATTAATCGATGCGTTTTTTACAAGGGGAAATTCCGGAATATTCTTACGAACAGGCCCGCATTGTGGTTTTGCCGTTGGGTTACGAAAAAACAACCAGCTACGCAAAAGGGACGGCCAACGGGCCTCAGGCGGTTTTGGAAGCCTCGCCTTATTTGGAAATTTACGACGAAGAACTGGATGCGGAGCCGTTCAGGCAGGGCATTTTCACATTGCCCCAACCCGAATTTAAAAATAATCCCGAGCAGGATTTTGAGACCATTACCAAAACGGTTTTGCCTTTACTCGAAGATGAAAAATTTGTTATTTCCATTGGCGGGGAGCATTCGATCACCTTTCCGTTGTTTCGCGCCTTTCATCAGGTTTTTTCGGATTTGTCGATTGTGCAATTGGATGCGCATGCGGATTTACGCGATCAATATCAGGGCAGTCCGTATTCCCATGCCTGCGTCATGCATCGCGTTTTGGAGTTAACCGAGAATGTCGTGCAAATCGGTATTCGTTCGCTTAGCATCGAAGAGGCGCAACTCATTCGTCAAAAGGGCATCCGCACGATTTTTGCCCATCAGATGTACCAAGGCTGGCCGGATGACATTTTGGATGCTTTGACAGAAAATGTTTATTTGACGGTGGATGTGGATTTCTTTGACCCGGCGCTGATGCCTTCTACCGGAACACCCGAACCGGGCGGATTTTTTTGGCCGGAAACCATGGCTTTTTTACGAAAACTGTTTGCAGCTAAAAATATCGTTGGTTGTGATGTGGTTGAACTGAGCCCGATTAAAGGTCTTCATGCACCGGATTTTACAATTGCCCGATTAATTCATAAATTGATGGGATATAAATTTTATTTGTAACGGATTGGATTCCCCGATAATTTTTCTTTGCAAATTGCAGAGAAATCTCCGTTTGAAAATACAGGAGTTGTGATGAAAAAGATAAAATTTGCCTTTGGCATTCATAACCATCAGCCCATCGGTAACTTTGATTTTGTTTTCGAAGAGGCTTATCAAAAAAGCTATCTGCCTTTTTTAAAGGTTCTGGAGCGCCATCCGTCCGTGCGTATTTCCATTCATTTCACGGGAATTTTATTGGATTGGTTCGAACAGCATCATCCGGAATTATTGGAAATGGTCAATAAAATGGTTGCGCGCGGCCAGTTGGAAGTGATGAGCGGCGGTTATTACGAGCCGATCATTTCCGTTATTCCGGAGCGCGATCAAATCGGGCAAATCGACAAATTAAATGAGCGGGTCAGGTCGCTTTTTAATTATGAACCCAAAGGCATGTGGTTGGCCGAACGCGTTTGGGAACCGAATTTGCCAACACCGCTTAGTAAAGCGGGCATGCGCTACACGGTTTTGGACGATACGCATTTCAAGTACGCCGGATTGCAGGAAGATGACTTAACCGGTTATTTTTTAACCGAAGATTTGGGGCATACCGTTGCTCTATTCCCCATAAATAAAACTTTACGCTACACCATTCCTTTTCAGGATGCTCAGCGCACCATTGAAGAATTACAACATA
>JALWEA010000024.1 GCA_027039465.1 Calditrichia bacterium
AAAGTATATTTTATTGAATTTGCATTTTCAGACGTCCTTTCAGGACTGCATTAGGACGCGCCGATCATCAGTCCGCACCAATGAATTGGTGGGTTATTATCGTTTGATCCCTTCGGGATCGGATTTTGATTTTAAAAATGTTAGATTCATGATCCGGAAATCCGAGAGTTTTTCTTCAACATTTGTTGCCATTTTATTTCTTAACCCGTGCTCTACCCTCTTTCCTAGTTAAATAAGGAAGGGGAATTGAATTAAGGAAGGACAAATTTTTTTTTAATTTCAAATATTTTTGGTTAGCTTTCTAATTTCATAAAAAAATACAGCGCTATTTGTTGCTTTATTTACTTTTTGCAACAACTTGCAAGGGGGATTATAATGGACGGGTGTGTTGAGTTGAAAATTCAAAAAGATGAAAATCAACCATTTTGTGGCTGATTTTCAACCACCAACCGGTGAATTATCCAACTAATAACTGTTCACTTTAATTCTTATTTGCCCTGCGTAAAAAAATTATTTACATTCATTGCACAATATTGCAATTATACTATGGAGTATTTATGCCCAAAGGAATGAAAATGGGCGGCCGCATGATGGGCGGAATGGGTGACCCGCGCAGCCGCTTTTTTATGGCGTTGGCCAGCGATCAACGTTTACGAATTCTTTTGCTTTTAAAAGAAGGGCCGAAAAATTCACAGGAAATTATTTCGGAATTGAATTTGGACGCTTCGGTGATTTCGCGGCATTTAATGATGTTGCGCAATGTAGGGCTGGTTTCCGCTTACAAAGAAGGCGTAACCATGTTCTTTAAAATCGATGATGAGCGCGTGTTTCAATTAATCGACTTGGCCACGGAGATGACCAAAGACTGGTTGCAAAGAATGCAGAATGCGTTTTAGGTTGGGAATTGGGATCTTGGAACTCGGAACTTGGAACTAGGAATTGGGAACTGGCTCCATTTGCCAAATTCGAGCAAGGAATAATAAATGCCTACGCTCAACGAATAACGGATAACGAATACACGAATAACGATTTACCCATTAAACCAATCAACATTTTAACCCAAAATACACCAAAGGAGTAGGAGCCATGAAGGTTGCCATTGTAACAAATGACGGAGAATATGTCAGTCAGCATTTCGGACGTTCACGTTATTACAAAATTTACACCATTGATGGTAATGAAATAAAAAACGTGGAATTGCGCGAACGAGGCACGGGCCACTTTGCTCAGGGCCAAACGCAAAATCATGAACACAGCCACACACAAGCCGATCCCCAGGGCAGACACGGTTACGGCGCCGATGCGGATCGCCGTCACGCCGGCATGGCCGCAGAAATTTCCGATTGTGACGTTCTGATCGCTGGCGGCATGGGCTCGGGCGCTTACGAAAGTTTTAAACGGGCCGGACTGGATGTGATGCTGACCGATATTGTCTGGATTGAAGAAGCCGTTACGGCTTTGATGGAAGGTAAAATGAAAAATCTGGCCAATGAGCGCACGGATTGATTTCGGTAAGTTTCAAATGACGGATTCCGATTTTGTGGAAAGGCGGTCGTTCGATCGCCTTTTTTTGATCTTACAGTCAATTTAATTTTGAATATGCCGTTTTTTACATTAATTTATATGCCGGAAATCGCATATTCAAGGTGAGGCATAAAATGGATTTTTTACGTGTATTTAAAGCATTGGGCGATGAAACCCGCTTGCGCATTGTAAACATTTTGGTACAAAGCGGCGAGCGTCTTTGTGTTTGCGAAATGACCGACGCCCTGTTGGTGCCGCAGTATCAGGTTTCCCGCCACTTAACGGTGCTTAAAAATGTGGGCATGGTGGTCACCGAACGTGAAGGTACCTGGATTTACTATTC
>JALWEA010000025.1 GCA_027039465.1 Calditrichia bacterium
CGAATGTACATGTTGCTGGTATAATCGCTTTGGTTAACAATACCCGTGATAATGTGCAGAGATCGCAAAGGATCTTCAAAAGCTCCCGGCTGATTTTTTATTTGAGCTCTGGTTAATTGGTATTCGCTCTGGAAAAAATCGGAAAACGGCGATTTCCAGCGCGTATCTTCAACAATGATATTTTCAGAATTTACTATTTTGGACAACATTTGAATATTAAGCCGTATGACATGGGATTTTTTTAGTGTGATATATTTTTGTACCCTTTTATAGCCTATTCGCTGAAAAACAATTAGATGCCGGCCCGCAGGTAATTTCTTTAATTCGAAATGTCCGTTCGAATCGGAAACACACCCGATGGTTGTCTGAGGTAGATAAACATTTACATAAGCCAAAGCTTGATTTGTTGTGCTATCTGTAATCGTTCCAAAAATGACTGCATTGGAAAATGCCAACCAATACAAAATAAGAACCATCAATATTGAAGTGATTAATGTTTTACTCATTGGCATAGATAATTTGCTCCCGGATAATTTGAAAATTGTTTTTATCTTCCTGATAAATATAAAATAAATGCTTCCCGTCGGATGCCCAAGAGAAATCCGGAATATTTTGATTTTGAAAATAATTTAGCCTATCCCAATTCCCGGGTTTAAAGTAAAAAATACCTAAAGTTGAATCTCCTTTATAAAGAGCATAATCCCCGATTCGTTGGCGAAATGTCGTATTATTTTGCATCCAGCGAAACAAATTTGCGTAAATATTTACGCGTTTTGTAAAAACCAAAGATTGATTTACATATTTGTAAATATAAATTTTAGACGAATCGGGAACAGTATACGCAACGTATTTTCCGAGATAAGACCAATCGTAATCTTTAATTTCCCAAGGAAGAATCTTATCTAAAACAATAGTTCTACCCGTATTGAGATTGTAAAGCCCCTGTTTTAGATTTTTACCGCGGGGAAGCAGAAAAGCCAATTCTTTAGTAGACGGCCCCCACCGTATCATTAATATATGTTCATTAAACGGGATATTCAAACAATTTATGGATCCGGTATTAACATCAAAAAGTTGTATTTGATTGTTTTTTAAAAATAGCAATCGATCTTCCGTAGGATCCCAGAAAATATTCGTAATCAAGGTGTCCTTAAAATCAAATTGGTATTGAATTTTCAGACTATTCAAATCAAAAATTACTAACTTGTTTATTTTAGTATTATTTCCCAAATCATCTTCCACCTTTATGGAATTTGTTTCGGTATCACTTTGCTGAACAATAAATGCTAACCATCTCCCGGAAGCAGAAGCCGCAATTTCCGTATAACGCTCACCTGTACGACCTTGCCAAATTATTTCCGGTTGGTGGACTTCATGGCTTTTAACCACTTGAATGGGGTTTTCGCATTGTATAAAAATAAAAAAAGAAATCCCCATTATTAAGATTCTTTTCATTGCAATGTATTTTGTAAATGAATTAATAATTTGAGTTTATAATTTTAAATATCGGACAATCACTGTAATTAATTAGTAAAAATTTCAACTATTTAGCCAAATTTTTTGAAGTAGCGTCTGTGTATTTGGGGTTAATTTAGGGAATCTATCCCGAAATCAAAAAACTTTTCCCATTTTCAATATTCAATGTATCTAATCATTATTATTGATAATAAAAATTAAGCCGTTACTATCTGTAAGCATTAACTAAAATTGGGGAATAAATTTTTATAATAATTAAATATTTTTACTTGAATTAACTAAATTACAATATCAATAATAAAAGCAGCCCCGACTCTGAGTCAAGGCTGCTTTTGGATTTCAAACGGTTATTTTAACCAAGGTTGGGTTTCGGGAAATGGCGGATGTTTCGGCCAGGGTCTCGGATCTTTCTTGATCTCCTTCATCAAAACTTCCACGCCTTTCATCAATTGTGCATCGTAGCCTTTGGACATTTGTACGGGATCGTTATCCAGCACGATATCCGGAGTAATACCTTGATTTTCAACCACCCACTTGCCGTCTTTGGTGTAAATGCGGTAATCGGGCATGGTAATCACCCCGCCGTCAATCAGCTTGTAATCGGCCGAATAACCGATTAAGCCGCCCCACGTACGCGTACCGATAATTTTACCCATACCTTTTTCGCGGAACAGAAAGGGCAACTCGTCGCCGCCGGAACCGGCCTGTTTATTGGTCAGGCAGACCAAATGCGCATTGTTGGCCATCCACGGCATAAAATAATCGTGTGAATAGCGGCGCGTCCAGTAGGACAAAGGCTTTTTGGCCAGGCGTTCCAAAAAGATGTCCGGATCCAGACCGCCGCCGTTGTAACGCCCATCCACAATCAAGCCTTTTTTACGGGTTTGAGAATAGTAGTATTTTGGGAAAATGCGTGCCGAACCCACATACGTATCGGGTAAATGCAAATAGCCGATTAACCCGTGCGAAGCTTTATCCACCACCTGACGGTTATGCTCCACCCAATCGAGATAGCGTAAAAAGTATTCGCTGTAGGTCGGTTTAACCGTTAATGTGCGTGCACCTTTTAACGTCGGTTTGTCGTTAACGGTTAAAGTGACCTGTTTACCCGCCAAATCCACAAAATAGCTGTAAATATTTTTGTCCGAAGTGACTAGGCGATTGTTAACCTTCAACAAATAATCGCCGGGATGCACGGGCTTTTGCGGACCGAATAAAGGCGGCATGGAATTTTTCAACCAATCGGGAATTTCATAAATCTTCTTAAAGCGATACAGATGATGTTTGGCATCGATTTGGTAATCGGCGCCTAACAGGCCCACATTAACACGTTTGGCTTTGCGCTCCATATCCCCGCCGTAAACATACGTATGGGAAGAAGCCAATTCGCCGATCAGCTCACCGATTACATAGCGCACATCCTGTCGGCAAACGGCTCGTTTTAACAGCGGTTCGTATTTGTCGTAAGTTGCTTTCCAGTTCAAACCGTGCATGCCCGGTTCATAGTAAAAATCACGTTCCGTACGCCAGGCTTCGTGAAAAATCTGCTGCCATTCGGCGGCCGGTTCAAGCCACATTTTCAAATCATCCAAATTCAACATGTTGCCTTGTGAATCCTTAGCCGAGGCATCAACTATACCGACCTTTTTCCCTTTCTTAAAGATGATCGTCTTACCGTCTTTTGACAATCGGTAATCGCTGATGCCTTTAACGATAGTACGTTCTTTCTGCTTTTTCAGATCAAACGCAAACAAATCACGAGGACCAACCGAACGGAATTCAAAACGATTGAAATCGCCGTTGTCTTTATTCAGATAAAAAACGGCCGATTCATTAACCTGCAACTGACGATAATTCCCGCGTTTTAACGGGAAGGCTTCGACCCGTTGCAGCAATCCGTCGAAATCGATTTTTACCCGTTTGGATTTTTTTACTTTTTCGGATTCGGCTGTTGCCGTCTTACCGTTCTGTTCGTCGCTCTTCAACGGGAACAAAGCCGGACCGTCTTTGCGCAAGGTATAAGCGTAAATTCCGGCTAAATTTTTATAAACCATTTCCCACTCAATATCACCGAACGTGGGATCGAAGCGACGGTTTGAAATAAACAACAAATGCTCTCCGTCTTTTGTAAACACCGGATTAAAATCGTTGAACAGCCCTTCGCTGATGCAGTGAATGGAGCCGTCATCCAGGGAATAAAGGTACATTTTGTTCACCAAGGTGGAGTCCATTTTGGAATAAGCGATAAAGCGGCTGTCCGGAGACCAACTGAAATCGTAAATTTCTTTTTTATCAACCGAAACATCAATGTTTTCGAATTTGGCCTTGTCTATTTTGACTAATTTTTTGGCCGGAATATCATAGTAGTACAGGGTAAGCGTCTGGTCGGTGAAGGCCAGCTTTTTACTGTCCGGAGACCAACGCAAAGAATGGCGGTAGCCCGTTTTGAACGAAGTCAGTTTGCGCGGTTTCTCTTTACCCATGGGATCGATTAAATACAATTGATACTCACCGTCCGCATCGGAAAAATAAGCAATGGTTTTGCCGTCCGGCGACCAGACCGCATCCTTTTCGCGCGCACCGGACGTATTGGTCAAATTGCGCGTCGGGCCTTCTTTGGCCGGAACCGTAAAAATTTCACCGCGCGCCACCAGCAATGCGCGTTTTCCGTTAGGCGAAATATCAATGTGGGTAACGTAGTCCTTGACATTCTTTAAATAGGGACGCAACTCAGGAGCGTCGCTGCGAATGGTGATATTGATTTTGTGAGGCTGAGGATGAAGCGTATCCAGCACATAAATATCACCGCCTAATTGATAAACGATGGAGCGATTGTCCGAACTGGGAAAACGCACATCGTATTTTTTGTGGTGTGTAATTTGGGTTATTTGCTTGCTTTGCGTATCGTAAGCGTAAATATTCAGAATCCCATCGCGGTCGGATGAAAAATAGATTTTGTCACCGATCCACATTGGCAGCCGATCCGTACCCGGGAATTTGGTGATTTTTTGGTCTTTCATCTTTTTGAAATCGAAAATGTAAATATCTTGCGCCGTACCGCCTTTGTAACGTTTCCAGGTACGGAATTCACGGGACACGCGATTGTAAGCGATTTTACTGCCATCAGGACTAAAACTGCCCTGGGCCGCTTCGTGCAAAATCAAAGGTTGCAAATCCGTTCCGTCCGGATTGATGGTAAATAGACGGGTAAAACGGCTGTAACTCAAGCGCGAAGAGGCAAAAATAATTTTGTTGTTGGCCGCATCCCAACCGACCACACGGTCATATCCCGGGTGATAGGTCAATCGCTTTATATGCCCGCCGTAAACATCCATGATGTACACATCGGGATTGCCGTCGTATTCACCGGTAAAGGCAATCCATTTGCCGTCGGGCGAAAATTTCGGGAAGGTTTCTTCTCCGTCGTTCATAGTCAGACGAATGGCCTCGCCGCCGGTTACCGGAACTTTCCAGATATCGCCTTCCGCAACAAACACAACCCAATTTTTATGAATATCAGGATAGTGCATGAGTGGCGCCTGATCTGCTGCCCAAAGAGGAAGGGTAAAAACAAAAAATAAAAATAAGAACGCATAACGCGTTATCGAAGCTTTCATAATTCCGCCTCCTTTACGATTAATAGACCGATATTAACAACCATTGCATACGCCTAAAGTCCGCGCTAAGTTTCAGTATGGGATTAAATTTTTTCATATTTTGTTAAACCATGCAATCATCATCTTTAGTGCATTTAAGTACTTGTTTCTAAAAGAGCAATGTTATTTTAAAATCTAAAAACGTAATCAAAAGCTAATCAATTTTTGGCTAAAACCCAAGGTTGTTTGATGCTAAAAATGGCGAAAATCCAAGGTTGATGTAATGGAGGAAAGGTTAAGGGTTAAGAGTTAAGGGTTAAGGGGTGATCGTTATTCGTTAACCGTGTATTCGTTAATCGTAAATTAGGGCTTGGTAGTTAGAAATGATTCCCTTTGATCTCCCTGGTTCTCGAATATTCGGGAACCGGATGCCGAGTGATTGCGACGGAACAAAAATTTCATACATCCGTTGCTGATTTGGGAGGATTGCTTCACTCTCCCGCTCGCAGGCTCGCGGGATTGTTACTATTGACAAATTGTGGCGCGTCCGTCCCTCGATACGATTCTGCCTTTTATCTTGCGATATTCTAAGTAAGGGCGAAGCATTTCCGTCAAAACGCTTCAGACTCAAAAAATTTAACGTTGTGCAACCAAAAACACC
>JALWEA010000026.1 GCA_027039465.1 Calditrichia bacterium
TTACAGAGGCGCTGTAAAAATGATTCAGCCTTTTTAAAAAATTAGCTGAAAAGTTAACAAGAACAAACGAATTTTCAACAATCGCTCAATTTAGGTTAATGGTATCGGGAATATCCATGATGCGATCGAAAAATACAATCCGACCGCCGGATTTCAAAAACCAGCGAAAATGCTCGTCACTTTTGGTTGTTTGCGAAACAGACACCAACATTCCCGCCACGCGATTACCCATTAACGCCCGGGTGTTCATGACTTCCCGCTCATATTTTTCATTGGATTGACAAACCAACAAAACATATCCGTGCTTTTGAGCCACTTCTTCCATACCGCTAATGGCGCTGGCGAAAAAATGGTGCTGAATTTCTGGCACCAAAACCCCGATTAAATTTGTTTTGTTATTTTTTAAATTACGGGCAAAAAGATTGGGCTGATAATTCAGCTTTTCGGCCATTTCCTTTACTTTTTTCTTCGTTTCCGGATTCACGTCCGGATGATCGCGTAAAGCGCGGGAAACGGTTGTATGGTGCAGGCCTAATGCCCGAGCAATATCTTTAATAGTGGTCTTTTTCATGATCGCAACCGGTTACTGCACTCGTGTTCACAACTTTGTGCAAAAATAATATCAAATATTTTTACTATTGTCAAGAAATAAACCTGGCCTTAACAAGCTATCAATTTTAAAGTTTAATAGTTAAAAGGGAATATATTGTCGGCACCAATCAAAAGCTTATTGAAAAATAGCCTGCACCAAAATCTCAACATCCAAAAGCAAACTTTGGTTTTTCAGATAATGCGCTTCAAATGATTCATAAATTTCGGAACTTGTTATCTTGTCCCGATTAATCTGCACAAGTCCCGTTAAACCAGGTTTATAATCAAACATGGGCGCATCTTCGGGCTTTTCGGCCAAAGGCGCGCCGACAAACGACAAATCCCCGCGCAAAATATTCAGCAGGTGCAATGTAAAACTCAGGCCTTTGCCCTTTTGAGTCCACAAGATGCTTATCGGCTTTTGCCCGTATTTAAAGATGGTTTTGTGCTCGATACTGCGCGCCCCGACGATTAAATTCCACAAATGATAAGGAAATAACAAAACAAGCAGGAAGAACGAGAGCAGCAGATCAAACATGCGTTTGACCATTTTATTAAACGGTTTCCCGTAGGCAAACTCGATATCGATCAATGGCACCGTGTCCAGGCGCTCGATAGTCGATTTCCCGATCATGAATTCCAGATGACTCGGTACGGTTTTAAATTCAACATGCGGATTTTGTACTTGCGACATGGTATTTAAAATGGCCTCGAACGATAAATTATGGGTGGTAAAAATCACCAAATCCACGCGATTCAAGCGAATATATTCGGGAAGATTTTCCAATTGGGTAACCACGGGAATCCCGTTCAGTGCCTTGCCCACATCCTGGGCGTTTAAAGCGACCAGTCCCAAAATTTTAATACTTGATGCAACGTAGCTTTGCAGCTTATTCAAAAGCTGTTTCGTCTCCTTGTCATAGCCGACGATTACCGTACGCTTCAGGAAATAATCGCGTGAAAGTGCGGAAGTTGTTTTTCGCCTGCGGGCACGTAAAATAATACGCCACAAAGACATCAATAGGACACTGCCCACCGCAGAAACAATGACCACCAGGCGCGAAAAAGCAAATTGATTAAAAAAGAACGTTAATGCCGAAACAAAGGTAAAGGCCGTGATATTCGCTTTTACAATCTTGATCACCGAAAGCCGATCGCGGTTGACGCTTTCGAAAAACAACGCGGACAAAAAATAGGCCACGGTCGTAATCCCGTTAATGACAATGTAATGGCTAAAAAAATCTCCCAAATGGAAGGAACCTTTTAACGTATAGCGCAGCCAGAACATTCCAAACAAAACAACATTCAGCAACGTCAAATCAAGCAAAACGGGATAGTACAACTCCAGATTGTTTTTAATAAAAATAAATAGTCCGCGCAGCACCGTTCCCAAAAAGATGAGCCATTTAAAAGGATAGACATATTTTTTTTGATAATGTTTTTTGTAAAATTGGTAAAGCGATCGATTGAAAGTGATGACGTAGTCCAGATTATTCTTCTTGGTACTCTCACCTTTGTAATGGATGATTTGCGAATCGGGCACGTAATAAATTTTGCCGCCTGCCTTGTTAATACGATGACAATAATCAATGTCCTCGCAATACATGAAAAAATCTTCATCCAGCTTGCCGACCTTTTTAACGATTTCACTGCGCATCATCATGAAGGAACCGGAGATGGCTTCCACCGGGTAAATATCGTTTTCATCAAGGTAGGTTAAATTGTAACGCCCGAAAATCTTGCTTTTGGGAAACAAGCGCGATAAACCAATCACTTTCCAAAATGCCGTTAATGGTGTCGGGATGCTGTGGCGGCAATCCACGGAAAACGTTCCATCGGGATTTAAGATTTTGCACGTGGCGGCCGAAGCGTCCGGCGTTTTTTCAAAAAACTCAAGCAGCTTAACGAATGTGTCTTCCTGAACCACCGTATCGGGATTCAACAAAACAATGAACTTTCCGCGGGCGATTTCCAAGCCCTGATTGTTGGCTGCGGAAAATCCCTTATTTTCCTTATTCTCGATTAAAGTCACCTCGGGAAACCGTTTGCGAATCATGGGCACCGAACCGTCCACCGAAGCATTGTCGATTACAATAATCTCCGAAGGAATATCCTTCAAGGCCCGCTCAACCGAATTCAGACATTGTTCCAGGAACTCGCGCACATTGTAATTGACAATGATTACCGAAATCGTGATTTCCTGCCCGTCATTCACAAACGGTTTGGTTAAAATTCCCTGATTCATCGCGCTTCCTTACCACCTAAAAATATGAGTACGGATCGCAACAGGATGCGAAAATCGAACGATAATGACATATTCTCCAAATAAAACAAATCGTGTTTCAATTGATCGCGTTTGTATTTTAAAGCTTCTTCGTAGCGATATTTCACCTGCGCCCAACCCGTTAAACCGGGACGCACCTGAAAGCGGCGATTATAAAATTTAATTTTGCGGCGCAATTCTTCCACCACTTCCACTTTTTCCGGACGCGGGCCGACAAAGCTCATTTTGCCTAACATGATATTAATTAAAGCAGGCAATTTGTACAAACGGGTACGATACAAAATTTTTCCGATCAGCGGCTGCCTCCCTGTCTTCGGGTTTTTCGTGGCAAAATTGAGCAAACCGAAGACTTTGCCGTATTTGCCCACAGTGTTTACAATTTCAAAAACCGGATAAATTCCGCCGAGCAATTGCAAAATCATAATAAGCAAAAAAACAGGAGACAGCGCCACTAATAACAGCAGAGAAAAAGTTAAATCGAACAAGCGCTTTAAGCTCCATTGCCAGAGTTTCATGGATTCGGGGAACAGGCGAATTAAAGGGTGTCCCATTATTTCTTCCGTTTTCAGGCCGGAGATGGCATCGT
The DNA here is from genome assembly GCA_027039465.1 of Calditrichia bacterium. Classification (GTDB taxonomy): domain Bacteria; phylum Calditrichota; class Calditrichia; order Calditrichales; family Calditrichaceae; genus Caldithrix. The sequence goes on from JALWEA010000026.1 coordinate 3,462, forward strand.
ACATTTGTGGAATTACTTTAAAGATCACGGAAGGATTATCAATCCTGGAAACCAAGTTTAAAATTTCGTCGCGGGAGCGCTCGTTAATGGCAATGATCACTTCTTCAATTTGATGTGTACGCACAATTTCGGCCAATTGATCGTAGGTGCCTAAAAACGGCAGATCACTAAAGGGTTTGTCCATGGGTTCGCGTGTCACATAACCGACCAAATCGTACAATAAATGAGGATTGGTGCGAATATCTTTGACCAACCGCCTGGCTTTGGTTGTATTGCCGACGAGAAGCGTTCGATGCGGCGCATATTCCAAAACGGAAAAACGTTTTTCCAAAAAGATAATCACCAACCTTCCGATATTCATCAGGATCAGCAACAAAGCGCCATAGATGAGCAAGCCAAGACGTCCTTCGGAAAACGGTTTACTAGGATTGAAAGTGAGCAAAAACAGAATTAAAATGCCGAATAAAATAACTTTGGACACTTTCAACAGATGATCAAAGCGGGAGACATCCCAACGTAAATCGTATAAATTGTTCAGCCAAAACAACCCCAACCAACCGAGTGTTAAAATTACCAGAACCATGGGTTGCGTGATTAACTGCAACGAAAGGCTGCCCGAATTATCGAACCAGCCGGATTGGTAACGCACCCACCAGGTAAGCACAAACGCCAAATTGAGCATGATAATATCGTTTAAGACCAAAATAAATTTGTGGATGAGACGACCGATATTGAGCGGCGCCAGGCTGGGACTGGATTTAAAAATTTCGTGGTCACCGTAGTACGTTCGGATGCGCTGCGCCTCCAGATAGCCCAAACGCTTGAGTCCGAAAATCGACAGAATCAGCACTAAGAACAAGGCAATCCCACCCGCCATAAAATAATGGCAGGCCAACAGGTAGGAAGTAAATCCGTATCCCAATGCGGCCAAATAAATGATGTACACCGCTTGTTTGTGAGAGAGCCCTAAATAAATGAGACGATGATGCAAATGATCTTTATCCGGTTTAAAAGGATGTTTGCCTTTGTTGAGTCGGCGAAAAAAGGCAATACTGGTATCGCCGATGGGAATGGCCAAAATAAGAATGGGCAATAACAGTCCCACGCGACCCGGTGCCGTTTCGAAGCCCTTCATGCTCAAAGCGGCCAGCATCATGCCTAAAAACAGCGAGCCCGTATCGCCCATAAAAATACTCGCCGGATGATGATTGAATTTTAAGAAGCCTAAGATACCGCCCATTAAACCGAGGGAGATAATAAGAAAAGCAACATTGCCATTTTGGTAGGCCAGTACGGCAAAAACCGCAGTGGCAATCAGGCTGACCCCTCCGGCCAATCCATCCAATCCGTCCAACAGATTAACGGCGTTACTCACACCGATCAGCCAAAGGTAAGTGACGGGAATAGCGAAAACTCCCAAATTCAAATCGGTGGTAAACGGCAGGCTAATGCGTTGAATAATGCCGCCAAACGCAATGATGACCGTGGCAACAATAGTCTGGCCTAAAAACTTTTTGCCCGCATCCAGGCCCTTTAAATCGTCCCAGGCACCCAAAGCGACCACCAAAACCGAAGCCAATAAAATACCATCGTAATCATGCCAAATTTTACGGAAGGCATCAGGCAATAATAAAGCGGAAGCAAAAACGCCTGTCAAAAATCCGGCAAAAATACCAAAGCCGCCCATGGTCGGCATGAATTTTTTATGCACTTTGCGCGGATCGGGCATTTCGCCGATGTGCCACTTGATGGCCAGCGAACGTACCCAATAGGTCACCAAAAGGCCGACCAACGTCGAAGCTGCAAAAATGATTAGGAGTAAAATGTCGTTTGTTTTTAACATTGTTTTTTCAATTTATTTAAATGATATTTAACGCGATCTTCCGTAATATCGCCAAAATTTTCTGGGTAGTTTTCTGGGTAGTTTTTGACTAAATCTAATTAAAACGTCCCCAACAATTATTATTCAAGATGCTAAATTTCGGCATTGACACCAAATTGTTTAAAAAGTGCCATAAACATAAGATCGCCTTTCTAAATGCAACGAATAATCTCCTTCAAATTGGCACCGGATGCAAGGCTCCATTGTTCCGTCCCGATTTTCCGGATTTACTACTATTGACATGTTGTGGTGCGTCCGTCCCTCGATACGCCCGCCTCAGGCGGACTACTCGGGAACCGGACGCTGTACCAGTTCCAAGTTCCCAGTTCCTAATTCCTAATTAAATCCATGTCACTATCTTAATAATCCCAGGCGCCAACCATGGTTT
>JALWEA010000027.1 GCA_027039465.1 Calditrichia bacterium
TCAAATGAATGGAAAGAACCGGCTATTTCAAAAGATACGATTGCTTTTCTGCAATACACATCCGGTTCTACGGGAAATCCCAAAGGTGTTATTTTAACACACCACAATTTGTTAGCCAACTCTAAAATTATTTACGACACGATGGAATATCCGGAAAACGGAGAGGGGGTTTTCTGGATTCCGATTTACCACGATATGGGCTTAATCGGCGGAGTTTTGCAGCCTCTATACGGAGAGGTTCCCAGCACACTGATGTCGCCCATTGCCTTTTTGCAACGTCCTTTAAAATGGTTGGATGCCATTAACAATATTCCCAAAGATAAAATCGTAGGAACGGCCGCACCTAACTTTGCCTTTGAGCTTTGCCTAAAAAAAGCCACGCCGGAACGCATCGCTCATCTGGATTTAAGCAACTGGGAAATCGCCTTGAGCGGCGCCGAACCGGTACGTCAACAAACCATCGATCGTTTTTCTGAAGTCTTCGGTAAAGTCGGATTTAAGAAAAAAGCCTTTTTCCCGGCCTACGGTTTGGCCGAAGCCACCTTGATGGTAACCGGCGCCAAACGCTCCGAAGGCCCGGTGTATTTACACGTTGACAAATACGCACTTAAAAAGAACCGCATCATCGAAACATCTCCGGAAGACCCCAACTGCCAGACATTGGTAAGTTCGGGTTACAGCCATCCATCGCAACGCGTTGCCATTGTTGATCCGGAGACATTCAAAGAATGCAAACCGGGTGAAATCGGTGAAATTTGGGTGCACGGCCCCAGCGTTTCACGAGGTTATTACGGACGCGAAAAAGAAACAAAAGAGACATTTCAGAATTTTATTGCGGACACCAACGAAGGCCCGTTTTTAAGAACCGGTGATTTGGGTCTGATGAAAGACGGCCGGCTGTACGTTACCGGGCGTGTTAAAGATTTAATTATCATCCGCGGCACCAATCATTATCCGCAGGATATTGAGCTTACCGTTGAAAGCGCCCATCCCGAAGTGCGCGCAGGCTGTTCGGCAGCCTTTGCCATCGAAGAAAACGGTCAGGAGGAATTGGCCATTGTAGCCGAAGTTCGGCACAGCAAACACATAGATTTCAACGAGGTAATCGATGCCATTCGCCAGGCCGTTACTCAAAATCATGATTTACAAGCCAGCGCCATTGTTTTGATCAAGGCGCGTACCATTAATAAAACGTCCAGCGGTAAAATCCAGCGTCAGCTTACGAAAAAAGATTTCCTGGAAAACAATTTACAAGTTGTGGCCGAATGGCGCAGCAAAACACCTGCCACACGTTTCGAACCGAAACCGGAAGAAAAACCGGCAGAAGCCGAAGAACCCGTCGTAGAGCAACCTACGGAAACCAAAGGCAAAGACGAGCAGGTTGTTGCCATTGAAAATTGGTTGCGCAATCAACTGGCGGAAACTTTGGGCACTCAGCCCAGCGAGATCGACATCCGTCAACCGTTCATTAGTTTCGGGCTGGACTCGGCACAAGCCGTGGGTTTAACCGGGGATTTGGAAGACTATCTCGGCCGAACATTACCGCCAACTCTTATTTGGGATTATCCTACGATCGAAGAATTGGCCCGTTATTTAGCGCAAGGCGAAGTTTCCACCGCGGCACAAATGATCAAAAAACCGCCCCGCGTTCAAACCGAAGAGCCGATTGCCATTATCGGTATGGGAGCGCGTTTTCCCAAAGCACACAACCTGCAGGAATTTTGGAAACTGCTTAAAGAAAATATCGACGGTATTAGCGAAGTTCCGCCGGACCGCTGGGACAAAGACGCTTTTTACGCTCCCGAACCAACGCCTGGTAAAATGGTTACCAAATACGCCGGTTTTATTGATAATGTGGATTT
>JALWEA010000028.1 GCA_027039465.1 Calditrichia bacterium
ACGGCAACGGGTATTGAAGATCACAAAGGATTATTGGGCAAAGAATTCCGATTGTTCGGGAATTACCCCAATCCTTTTAATCCTTCAACGGCCATTCGATACAATCTGGATAACCAATCACGGGTCAAGATCGATTTGTTCAATGTGAAGGGACAGTTTATTACAACGTTGCTTAATCAAAAACAAAAAGCCGGTTACCATGAAGTTCTTTTTAAAGCGGATCATTTACCGAGCGGCACCTATTACTATCGTTTAAAAACAGAAAAACACACGGCATTTGGCAAGATGCTGCTTATTAAATAAGAACGCTTTTGGCACAACGAACAGACAGAATCGAAAAAAACAGGGAACACGACCATGAAAAAAGGAATCATTCTTCTTCCGCTGCTTCTTTTGCCTTTTTTAGGCATGGCGCAGAATTTAAAAAATATGGAATTGGACAATCTTAAAGGCGATACCTTTGTTCTTAAAGATCATTTAAACGCCGACGCCACCATCGTCAGCTTTTGGGCGACATGGTGTTTGCCCTGCCAAAAGGAACATCCGGCCCTTCAGCAGGTTAAGGACTTTTTCAAAGATAAAGGCAAGAACGTACAGATCATTGCCATTTCCACCGATTCGCCACGTAGTTTGGCCAAAGTCAAAAAATATGTCCGATCGCACCGAAAATATCATTTCACCTTTTTGCTCGATCCGGATCGCGAATTCAGTCAACAGGTTTTGGTCACAGAAATTCCGCACACTTTTGTGCTGGACAAAAACGGCAAGACTATTTACACGCACACCGGCTATCGTAAAGGCGATGAGCAGGAACTGATCAAAGTTTTGCAGGACTATTTCGGAAAACAAAAATAAGCGAGCGGTTTACCATGAAAATTTGGCAATTGGTCGTTCTACTCTTAATATTGAGTTCGTTGACCTTAGGACAGGTTACGTTTAAGAATCAAACCGTTTACACGAATTGGCAGGAATACAATCGCACCATTTTGGAAGACTGGGCCGATTTAACATATCAACGTGATTGGTTCAAAGCAGGATTGCGATATGAAATCAATCACCCGCCCGATCCCTTTATTTTTCCGCAGGATTCGCTGTTAAAGAATTACGAATTAACCTTTCGCTATTTGCAATTCCGTTACAAAAAGATGAATTTAACCGTGGGCAATTATTACGAAATGTTTGGACGCGGCCTGACCCTGCGCACGTACGAAGATCGTAATTTGCGCGTGGATACGAATTTGGAAGGCTTTAAATTCAACTATTCGGGCCGTAGGATTAAATTTAAAGCCATCGGCGGACGCATGCGCGATAAATACAACCGACGTAAAAACTGGCTTTGGGGCGGCGATGTGGAAGTGAAGCCTTTCAGGAACACGCATATCGGCGTTAGTTATTTAACGCAGAACAAATCGAACTTAAAATCGCTTTGGGCCGCCCGCTTTAATTACACCCGCGATCTTTGGGATTTTTACGTGGAAACCGTACGTCCTTCCTGGTATTCGGCTTTTAGCTATTATGCCGCTCTGAATCTTTATTTTGACAAAGTAGCGGCCACATTGGAAGTTAAAGATTACAACCATCTTTCTTTTCAAAACAACTATCAAACGGAGTACAATGCCGCTCCGTCTTTAACGCGCGAGCATGAATTTTCCATGCTCAACCGCCACCCGCACGCCTTGAATCAAAACGACGAACGCGGCTACCAGTTCGAAGTAACCTACACGCCTTCCGATCCGATTCAAATCGTTTTGAATCACAGCCAGACTTTTACCCACGCCGGTGAGCGTTTTTTTGAAGAGTTTTACGGAGAGTTAACGCACACGGTTAACGAACGTCTGGAATACCATTTGGCCGGAGCATGGACGTTTGATTTTACCACCAATACGGACAATATCACTCCCATTTTGGACGGCACCTACAATGTAACCGAACGCGATCAGATTCACCTAAGTGCGCAACACCAGCACACAAAGAATCGAACCGATTTAAGCGAATACGATAACGAATTGGGACTCATTGAAATCTCCCACTCCCCTTTTGTCAGCTTTGCCGTTGTCGGTGAATACACCAATAAATACCAATTGCGCAACGTGCAGATGAAACGTCACACATGGTTGTACGGTATGGTTTCGTTTACCTTTTGGAATAACCAGCAGCTATCGCTTCTTTACGGATCGCGGCGAGAAGGTTTTATTTGTGTGGGCGGCATTTGTCGTTACGAGCCGGAATTCCAGGGTTTTGAGTTGAAGATGAATGTTCGGTTTTAGATTTAGATCCTTGATTTAAATCTAAAATAACCAGCTACTCACGAAAAATTTTTATCTTATTTCAAGTAACTATTCAAAGATCAACTTCCTTAGTTTTTAAGAACTGTTCTTACTGTGTAATAACTGAATCTCATCAATGAAATATAAATTAAAAAGGAAAAAATCACATTCTGGCAGAATATCTGTCTAATGTGTAAATTCACTGCGTAGATCAAAAGATAAAATGCAAAGTGAGCGGAAATGCAATCTACCAAAATACTGTTTTGCGATTTTGACGGAACGTTATTTTCCAAAGATAAGCGCATTGCAAGTAATGACATTAAGATATTACGGCACTTAAATGACCTGGGCATTACTCGGGTTATTGCCACCGGACGTTCCTACTTTTCCATCCGCAAAGTCATTCCCGAAGATTTTCCCATCGATTACATCATTCTCTCTTCCGGTGCAGGGATAATGGATTGGAAGGCAAAACGATTGCTTAAAACGGAAATGATAAAGGGTGAATTGGCGGATCAGATAATCGACCGGTTGCTAAAAAACGATATTCCTTTTTTCGTACAGGACCCTTTGCCGAATAATCACCTCGGCTATTTCTTTTTAAACCAAAACCATAATCCCGATTTTGTACGGCGCTTAAATTTGTATCCCGATGAATTAAAACCCATCGCCGAACGCAAAGCACAAAGCGATGCCTCTCAATTTGTTTTGATTCGTCAAAACCCGTCAGAAATCGAAGAATTACTCCGGGATTGGCTTGAGGAAATTCATTTCGTTAAAGCCACTTCGCCGATCGATCACAAAACGATCTGGCTGGAAATTTTTTCGCATGGTGTTTCCAAAGCCAGGGCAGCCGCTTATTTGTGTGACCACCTGAATATTCACCCATCCGCATCAATGGCCGTTGGCAATGATTTCAATGATCTCGATTTACTGCAATGGGCGGCGCGCTCCTTCGTCATGCCGGATTCGCCGCAGTTATTATTGCAAAAATTTCCGGTTCTTGAGCTCAGGGATGATTCCGTTTTGGCTTCCCTGAATTTTTCGCGGCCATAAAAACAAAAATCTTAAAAAAAATTTATTTCCCTTTTTCCGCATTTTTATTAATCACAATTTCCACCATTTGAGCAATGTGGGCGTAAAATCAAATCTTAAAACTCCATCGCATTCTTTCCTTTAAATGATTTTTGAATAATTTTACATTCTTTAAATCACACATTCCATGAAAGGCAGCCAAACATCATTTGCAAGGTGGAAAGAATGAAAATATCTTTGTAATTTAGGCCATTAAACCGAAGATTTTTACACGGAAAGGAAATACCATGGCCATTATTCTTGATGGAAATTCATTAACTATTGAAAAATTAGTCCGAATTGCCCGCCACGGCGAAAAAGTTGAATTACATCCCGAAGCTTTGGAGCGCATCAAAGCCTGCCGGGCCATGTTAGAAAGAAAAATTGCCGCGCACGAGGTAATGTACGGCATTAATACGGGCATCGGTGAATTTTCCGAAGTGATTTTAACCGACGAACAGGTGGAGCAATTTCAGAAATATCTGATTTACAACCATTCCGCAGGAATCGGCGATCCTGCGCCCATTGAATACGTACGCGCCGCCATGGCCGGGCGCATTAACGTGCATGCCAACGGACGTTCCGGCGTTCGTCCAGAGATCACTTTAACATTAATTGAGATGTTGAATAAAGGCGTCACGCCGGTTGTGGCGCAAAAAGGTTCGGTTGGCGCTTCCGGCGATTTGGCGCCCATGGCGCAAATGGCTTTGTTGCTTTTGGGCGAAGGCGAAGCGTACTACCAGGGGGAGCGACTGCCCGGCAAAGTAGCCATGGATCGCGCAGGCATTAAAATTCCTGGATTAAAGGCACGGGACGGATTGGCCACCATTAACGGTTCAAACTTACTAACCGCCATGAGCGCTTTGCAATTGTACGATATGGAACGCTGGCTGCGTCAGGCCGAAATTGCCGCCGCCATGTCTCTGGAAGCCTTGCTGGCCAATTTGAAACCGTACGACGAACGGTTGCACAAAGCCCGCGGTTTCAACGGTGCGATTCGCAGCGCCAGAGCCATTCGTCAATGCCTGCAAGGCAGCGATTTGTACGCCGGTAAGATTAAGCAGCGCGTTCAGGACGCCTATTCCATGCGCTCGACTCCGCAGGTGATCGGCGCGGCGCGCGATGCGCTGGAATATGCCAAACAGCAGGTGGAAATCGAATTAAACGGCGTGGGCGATAATCCCGTCTTTTTTGTGGAAGACAATGAAACGATCACCGGCGCCAATTTTCAGGGCACACCGGTAGCTTTGCCAATGGACATGGTCGGTGCGGCCATTACCATGGTTTCGGTCATGTCCGAACGCCGCATGAATCGTTTGAACAATCCCGCCTTAAGCGCCGGACTTCCACCCTTCCTGACCAAAGGCGCGGGCATGTTTTCCGGACTCATGCTTAGTCAGTACACCGCCGATCACTTGATCGTTGAACAGCGCATTTTGTCGGTTCCCGCTTCCATTCAATCAATTCCGGCCGCAGCCGATCAGGAAGACTTTGTTTCCATGGGCATGAACACGGCCATTAAAAACGGACAAATTCTGAAAAATGCTTACGGTGTTTTGGGAATTGAATTCATGGCAGCCGCACAGGCGTTGGATTTTCGCGATCATCATTTCGGCAAAGGCGTACAGGCAGCCAAAGAAGTGATTCGCAAATACGTTCCGTTTCTTGATGTGGATCGGCCTTTGTACCCGGATCACACCCGCATGCAGGAATTGGTACAATCCGCTGAAATTTTGGAACGTGTGGAAGAAGCCGTGGGTAGTTTGAAGTAAAAATTGCTTGGATATTTTGGCATTAGCGGAAGAATGGATTACTAAAGAAAAAGGACAAAGGAAAAAAGAAAAAGGAAAAAGGAGAATGGTGCCATTGCGAGGAACTGAACCACGGCTGGCGCCATGGATTATTAAGATACTGACATAAGGCCAAACCTGTCATTCTGATCCCGCCGTGGCGGGAGAAGAATCTCTTTCAAAGCGGCAACGGATGTAAGGGATTCTTCATTCCGCTGCGCTCCATTCAGAATGACAGGCCACCACATGGCAATAGTAGCGAAACGCAGTGGAGCGAAGCAATCCCTAACACTTTTAAAGCTATTTCTTCAGCAATAGGCGGCCACTTCTTTGGAAGGGATTGCTTCACTTTCCCGCTCGCGGGCTCGCGGGATCGTTCGCAATGACAGCCCTTTACGATTAACGAATATACGAATAACGGATACACGCTTAACCTTTCAACTCTTAACCACTTTCCAATCAGTTCCCGGTTACAAGTTAAGTTCCTAATCAAACCGATTGCATGCGCGGTTTCTGTTGCCTTAACTGAAAAATCTTGTAATTCAAACTGTCGCTCAGGGCCTGCAAACTGGCGTTAATAATAT
>JALWEA010000029.1 GCA_027039465.1 Calditrichia bacterium
TCTTCGTATTGCATCACTTCCATTTTCAACTCCGAAATTTGCGATTTTAAACGTTTGTTTTCCTGTGAAAGTTTCTGATTCCCACAGGAAATCAGAAAAAATAAAGTCAAAAAAAGACTGACAGTGCTAACGGCTTTCATATTTGTTCCTCCCAAAATGGATTTATCGTAAAAAGAAAATTTACATTATTTTTCGCATTTAACAAAACCTTCAACAATTGTGGTAAAAAAATGTGCAGTTGGCCGACATTCGAACCAAATCTTTTAATGAAGCGTTTAGAAAGACGAATATGAAAGTAAAGGAAAAGAGGGAGGGAACCCGATGGCAACGGCAAACTTATACGAAGAATACGGGATGTTGCAAGAGCGCCTGCGTGTGCTGATTTTACAGCATCGCTCGGAAGAAATGGATTACGACGATTATTTCTTGCAGGAAATGCAATCGATCTCGCGGAAATTATTGGATTTGAAACGGCAGATGCGCGCCGCCAAAAATGCGCCGTTAATTTTGCCGTCGGAAAAAGAAAAATCCGGGAGATTCTCCCATTATCAATAAAGAGCCTCCCCCGGATAGCGAAAATTATTTGTTCTTAAAATGTTTTAACACATCTTTTGCCGCATCTTTGTGCACCATAAATGTCAACATTTTCAGTTTGATAAAATCATCTCTGAAAAAATAATAACCTTTGTATTTGCCATAACGGGCGCTGGAAGCCGAATCTTTGATCAGAAACCAATCGTGGCCGTATTTGTGTGTGTAACCGACCAAATGAATGCCGTGATCATCCGTGGTCGTGTGATTGTAAATACGGAATTCACGCGAATACTGATTGATGTATTTATCCGGAATATCCCACGGAACCACAATGGCAATGTCTTCCCAGCCGTAGCGTCCGGGTTCGCTGACATCGCCGCCGATAGCGACCGAATAGCCGTGTTTAATGGCGTTTTTAATGGTCTTGTAAAAATCTTTTAAAGGAATATTGTGGTATGCCTTGGAATGCCACCAGTTGTCCGGTACCTTGTATTCGGCCATGGTGTAAAATGTGTCGCGCATGGTGGACATAAAACCGACGTAATCATCCGGGTTCAACTGGCAAACTTCATCCCGGAAGGTGATCGGCGTGTAGGTTTTCCCCTGGTATTGGAATTGAGTCGGTGGTTGCCCCATGTACTTGTTTAAAATTTGTTTGATGGCGGTCAGCACAATATTTTCATCCCAGTAGCCTTTTTTCTTAATGAAATGCAGATAGTCGTTCATTTCCTTGAACATTTTGCGATGCGTGTAGCGTTTTTGTCCTGGTAACAAACCGTTGTAAACACTTTCCGGGACAATGCCGTATTGCTTAATACGAGCAGTAACCGCATTGGATTCCGAGCCTTCTCCGAAATTGGAATCGCCTTTTTTCTTCACAAAATATTTGGCCTTTTCCACATATTCCCAATAAACCACGAACATTTCGGACAGCTTGATTTTCTTGTGGTGTTGGCGGTAAATTTCGGATTCCAAGAAGGAAATTGTTGAAAACGCCCAACAGGTACCGGTGGTATCCTGATGAACCGGCGCAAAATGAAAGACCTGTGTTTTGAAGTCTTCCAGCTTGGGCTTTTTAACTTTGTCGAAATCGGCGCTGAAAATGGTACGCTCTTTATCCCAGACAAATTTCTTTTCGTAAAAAGCTTTGTCCTGGGCAAAGATCGGGCCCGTTAAAAAGATACCGATTAAAAGTGCGGGCAGAAAAAAATGAAGCTTGTTTTGCATGGTTCCCTCCATAACGTTTAATGAAAATCGGATTCGTCCCGTTGCTGAATTTACTGCAAATCACAACAAATTAAAAGTAAAAAAAGCCATCTTGCTCTGCATGCCGAAAGGGTTTATATTGCAAGAAAACAATTTGAGGAATGCTCATGAAAGAAGACAGTTTGTGGACGAATATTTTTCGTAAACAGTCGAATGAAAAAGTCGATACGCTTGTGGTATTAAAAAAAATCCCGCTTTTCAGAGATTTAAGCCGTAAAGAGCTGCGCCAGTTGGAGCGTATTTTACATCAACGCACCTACAAGCAAAACGAAGTCATTTTCAATGAAGGCCAACCAGGCGTGGGCATGTACATTATCGATTCGGGAGAAGTGCACATTACGATCGGGCCGGAGCAGAAAGTTTTAGCCGTGCTCACCAAAGGTGATTTTTTCGGTGAAATGGCTTTATTGTTGGAAGCGCCCAGAACCGCCTCAGCCATTGCCAGCAAACCGAGTAAATTGTACGGCTTTTTTCAACCCGATTTATTCAGCATTTTGGAAACTTTTCCCAGAACGGGAAATAAAATATTATTGCGTCTTTCGCAAATGATCGCCGAACGATTACGTCACAGCAACCTGGAAAATCAGGAGTTGAGGAAAAAGTTGGATTCCTTAACCAAAAAGGAGCAATGATGGACGTAACCGTAAATCGTTTTTTAAAAATTTTATTGGCGCTTCTTTTCTTTGCCGCTTTGATCTGGATTACCGTTAAACTGAGTAATATTATTACGATCTTTATCATCGGCGCTTTGCTGGCTTACATTCTGGATCCCATCACTTCTTTTTTGGAATACAAGGGCATGACGCGCATGCAAGCTACTTCGGTGGTTTTTTTACTTTTGGCGCTGGTCTTGTTTTTGTTTATTTACTTCGTCGTGCCTTTGATCGTCGATCAGGTAAAAGTCATTCAACACACTTTTAGCTCCGGGCAGGGAACGGAAGCCATTCAACGCATGGAGCAATCGCTTAAAGAAAGCATTCCCATGCTCAAGAATGTCGATTTGGACATCACCACCAAGCTGCACGAAGCCATCAACCATTTTTCAAATTCGATTTTCTCCCTTGTCGGCAGTCTGATTTCTTTAATTACCACTTTGGTGGTCATTCCGTTTGTCGTGTTCTTTTTACTGAAGGACGGACGGAATATCAAAAAAGGAATGGTCAGCATCATTCCCAATCGCTATTTTGAAATGACATTAAATCTTCTTTACAAAACCGATCAGCAAATCGGCGGTTACTTACGCGGCCAATTTTTTGATGCGGCCATTATCGGCTTTCTTTCGGTTATTGCTTTGTGGATTTTGCATGTACCTTATTTTTTACTCATCGGTGTGTTTGCCGGATTAGCGAACATGGTTCCCTTTGTCGGACCGCTGACCGGCGCCATTGTGGCGATTTTGGTGGTCTTTGTAACGAACGGTACGGTAAATCAGATGATCATGGTTGCGGCAGCTTTTGCCATAATTCAGCTTTTGGACAATGTGGTGGTGCAACCGCTGGTCGTGGCCGGAAGCGTTCAAATGCATCCCCTGATCGTGCTTTTTGCCGTGATTATCGGAGGGCAATTCTGGGGTGTTTTGGGCATGTTTTTAGCCGTACCCGCCGCAGCGGTTTTAAAAGTTCTTTTGGTAGAACTGTATAATTTGTACCGAACAATCAATCTTTCGCAACAATAAAAGGAACACTGAATGGAAGAGAAAAAAAGCATTTTGGAATGGCTTCCGATTTTAACGTTTATTTCCAGCTATTTTTTATTTCATTTATTTGATTGGATGGAGGCAACCCAGTTTTTATTGGCTTCGATAGTGGCCACGGGTACTTATATGTTGATGGTGTACGATCTGAAAACGGAGCATAAAGGCAAAAAGTGGAATTACAAACCGCTGAATTATTTTAACGGGTTGTTGTCTATTTTTACGATTCTTTTGTTTTTTCAAAGTTTCGTCCATTGGAATCGTATGATCAGCGCTTTTGCCAGAGCGGCTTTGTTGTATTCGCTTATTGTCATTTACATTGCTATTTTATTCCGTGCCATTCGCGTGTATTCCTACCACAAAATGCAGTTGGAACAAATCAAAGCAAAAAAGAGCAAAAAGTAAAATGACTGTTTGGCGGAGGGACAAAAATGGTTATGATCGAATTCAGCATGTTCCCAACTGATAAAGGGGAAAGCGTTTCGCCCTACGTAGCCCGTATTTTGGATGTCATTGATCGCAGCGGAGTAACCTATCGGTTGACCCCTATGGGCACAATTTTGGAAGGCGAATACGATGAAGTGATGGGGGTTGTGCGCGCCTGCTTTAAAGAGCTGGAGAAGGATTGCTCAAGAATTTCGATGACCCTGAAAATGGACTATCGTAAAACGAGTGAAAGCCGCTTAAATAAAAAAGTGGCAAAATTGGAATCCCTTTTAAATAAAGAATTGAAAAAATAACGTTTGCCGAAACTGAGCGATTTCTTAATTGGCATCGCCCCGATAAATCGGGATATGCCACAAGGTCAGGAACCGTGGCTGGGGCTACGGATTATTAAAATGGTGACATGATTGCCTTTAAAACCCACCCCCGGTCCCGATTCTCGGGATGCCTGAAGAAATGTGGATGTGTGTTAATAATATATTTTTAACAAGGGCTGGGACGGGATTCTGGATTAACAAGAAAAAAAATTGCGTAAAAGTCTAGCCGTCATGTCATTAGTAGCGTAGCGAGTGACGCGGCGCCTCCTTCCAGTGCAGCAACGGACTTAAGAAATTTTTCGCCTCGTCTCAGTCACTTGCACTTGGCATTCAGCCAAAATCTTGCGTACCGGTGAGCGAACAATCACTTCAATTCGTTAATTCACCAAATGCGCGCGGCTAATTGGGCACCCTTCCCTACGCGTCGTAGGGAAGGGGAGGGGATGGGTTTAAATATTTTGATTATTAAAGTCGGATTTAACAAAATTTAACATTGAGGCAAACAATGGATTTTTTAGAACTCATTTTTAACAAACAGTACGAACTCAACAAACGCATCTTAAAGGAACGCCACGGTCAGGACTACGACCAACTTTGCGACCCGAATCGCAACGATGCGGAAACGGTGAACGAGCGCGTTAAATGGCTGCTTAATTACAATCGCGCTTTAATTCATGAATCCATTGAAATGGAAGATTCGCTCCCGTGGAAATGGTGGAAAGACATGGACGAGATTGATTGGGAGAATATCCGTATCGAGCTGATCGACGAGTTACATTTTTGGGTCAGCAAGTGCCAGTTAGTCGGGTTAGATCCGCAGAAGCTTACGGACTTGTATCTGAAAAAAAATAAGCTAAACCAAATTCGGCAGGATAAAGGTTACGGATCGAAGTATTCCAAATACGATGAAAACGGGGTGGAAGACAACAAGCGGATGGATGAAATTTTTAAGGAAGAAGAAACGAAAAAAGAAGAATAGATTCTTGGCCTCGAAATCTGAGAGTTTATCTCTAACATTTTTAGTTGTTGTTTTTATTTCTTAACCCATCCCCTAACCGGGTTGTCTCAAAAGTTACGAAAGAAAAAATTTTATTCGGATTATTGAAAGTTTTTGCAATACTCAATCCACTTTTTCCCTAATTTCAGTACGAGCAAAAAAAATAGCCACGAGCTGAAGCTCAGTGCTATCGAAAATCAACCGTCCCGTTCGGGACGGGAATTTTGATTTGGTTGGATATTTAATTCCCACAAATGAATTTGTGGGCTAATGGCGAACCGTCCCTGACGGGACGGGTTTAAATGTCGGATAATCCAAAAACCCATCGCGGAGCGATGGGGTGCCCATAGCCCATATTTTCAAATATGGGTAAAATGATACCCACCACCAAAATATTTGTCCCGAATGGGACAATTGAAAAAATTAAAGAAAGGCCGTTTTTGAAA
>JALWEA010000030.1 GCA_027039465.1 Calditrichia bacterium
ATTTGAGGTGTATTTCGGCTTGTTCTTTGACCGGTTCATCGATATGATTTTGCGATACAAAATCCTTAACAACATCCAATTGCATCAAATCCTTAAAATTCAGTTGCGGACGTGAAGCAATTTTATAAAGCTTCATTTGTTGTTTGACCGGTGAAGAATTTTTGTTTTCTAAAATAGGATTCACTTCCTCGGGCTTCACGCTTTGTTTTTTTAAAAAATTGAGAATTAAGTCCGTTTTTTTAAGCTTCTCCTCTACCCTCTTGAGGCGTTCATCCGATGCCAAACCAATGGCATGCGAGAGCGGTGTTAAGCGAATATCGGCATTGTCTTGTCGCAACAAAGTACGGTATTCAGCCCGGCTGGTAAACATCCGATAGGGCTCATCCACGCCTTTGGTAATTAAATCATCAATCAGCACACCGATATAAGCTTGGTCGCGTTTTAAAATAAAGGTTTTTTGGTCGCGTATTTTTAAAACTGCATTGATACCTGCCATTAAACCTTGGGCTGCTGCTTCTTCGTAGCCGGTAGTCCCGTTGATTTGTCCGGCGAAATACAAATTGTCTATCAATTTGGTTTCCATGGTATGCTTGAGCTGTGTCGGTGGAAAATAATCGTATTCGATAGCGTAGGCAAATTGCATAAAACGGGCATTTTCAAAACCTGGAACTTTTCGTAAAGATTCATACTGCACTTCTTCGCTTAACGAACTGGAAAAGCCATTGATATACATTTCATAAGTTGACCAACCTTCTGGTTCTACAAATAATTGGTGCCGGTCTTTGGACGAAAACCGCACGATTTTATCTTCAATACTCGGGCAATAGCGCGGACCGACTCCGTCAATCTCTCCCGTAAAAAGGGGCGATTCTTTAAAACCGATACGTAAATTGTCGTGTACTTCGGGATTGGTATAAGTGATAAAACAAGAACGTTGCTCTTTTAGCGGACTTGTTTCGTCGGAGAAAGAAAATTTTTGCGGAAGGTCATCGCCTTTTTGTTCGGTCATTTTAGAGAAATCCAAACTACGCCCGTCAATTCGCGGCGGCGTTCCGGTTTTCATACGTCCGGCTTCGAAGCCCAAATCCACTAAATTTTCGGTCAATCCGATAGCTGCCTTCTCTCCTATTCGACCGCCTCCAAACACTTTTTTACCGATAAAAATTTTCCCGTTTAAAAATGTACCATTGGTTAAAATTACCGATTTTGAAAAGATTTCAGTTCCCAGTTGCGTTTTGACTCCTTGTAATTTGCCTTGTGAAACGATTAAGCCAGTCACCATATCCGCCATTAAATCCAAATTAGGCGTTTTTTCGAGCATTTGTCGCCAGGTATTGGTAAAGAGAATCCTATCGTTTTGCGTCCGCGGACTCCACATAGCCGGTCCTTTGGACTTATTCAGCATACGGAATTGGATAGCCGATTTATCGGACACAATACCGCTATATCCGCCCATGGCATCAATTTCCCTAACGATTTGCCCTTTGGCAATACCGCCCATAGCCGGATTACAGCTCATTTGTGCAATTTTGAACAAATCCAATGTAATCAATAAGGTTTTGGCACCCATATTGGCAGCTGCAGCAGCAGCTTCAGAACCGGCGTGTCCGGCGCCTACTACAATGACATCGTATGTTATGGGGTATTTCATGGAGTTGAAAACGGTCTATAAATTTGATGTGCAAAGATACTGAAATTATTGATTTTAGATATTAGATTTTTTTAAGGGGAAAGTGGAAAGCGACAAAGTGGAAAGTGCGGGGGTAGGTCATTGAGTGTTCCGATTCCGACGAAAGTCGGGACGGAATGTACCGAAATGACCGGCGCTTCGATACACCACTCCTTCGTCGTG
>JALWEA010000031.1 GCA_027039465.1 Calditrichia bacterium
GTTAGCGCGTGTTGGTAAAAAATTTCATGCTTTTTACACTCTGAATGGTTGGGCCGACCGTTTGATGCGTGTGTTCAAGTATGCCTTATTGTTTGTGACTTTCTATTTTACGGTTACGGCAAGCGAATTGTTTTGTCGCGAATACGATCCCTATTATGCGCTTTTTACGGGTTTTGGACACGATGTTTACCTATGGTATGCCATAGCGGCTTTAGTGATTACAATCGTGGGCTCCATGTTCATTCGCCAGTTTTGGTGCAAATATTTTTGCCCTTTAGGCGCGCTTTCCAATATTTTTTCTAACGGGATCATGTTTGGCGGTGTTTTGGCTATTTATCTGTTATTACTCTATTTCGGATTGGAAATCAGTTGGTTGTGGCCGGCGGCGATTATCTCCGTTTTGGGCTTTGTGTTGGAATCATGGCGGATGAAAGGATGGGGATTTCCGGTCTTTAAGATTACACGCGAAACGAGCCATTGTACGGATTGTAATTTTTGCAGCATTTCCTGCCCTATGGGTATCGATGTGGCTCACATGGACACGGTCGAGCACATCGATTGTCATTTGTGCGGTGATTGTTTAAACGCGTGTCCCATTAACGATACATTAAAAATTAATAAGAAAGACATGAAATGGCTGCCCGCAACAGTCACGGTAGTGTTAATTGGCATTGCTTTATTTTTAGCTACGACTATTGAGTTACCCACGGTTAATCTGAAATGGGGGCCAAAAAATAAAATCAGTCAAGCTGCTATCTTTTCGCAATCGGGTATTAAAAATATTAAATGTTACGGCAGTTCCATGTCGTTTGCCAATAAAATGCGCGGGATTAAAGGCGTCCTTGGTGTGGAAACATTTATTCGTTCACATACGGCTAAAATTTTCTACGATTCATCGATGATTAAACCGGAACAAATTAAAAAGGCGATTTTTTCTCCGAGTCATACTTTAGTGTCCAAAATACCCGCTTCCCTGGATTCACTAAGTGCGGTAACCATGGGTATTGATAAACTGTTCGATTCTTACGACCAGTTTTATTTAACGCGACTTTTGGCGCAGACCAAAGGCGTTTATGGTTTTAGCACACATTTCGGAGAGCCGGTGTTGGCTACCGTTTATTTTGATCCTAAGGTTATCCGGCCTGAGAAAATTAAACAAGCCATTGAACAAAAAACGCTAAGTTACACCAGTCGTGGGAAAACCGTAACGGTTGATCTCAATTTCAAGGTTCGCTATATTAAACCAACCATTCGACGGCTGGCTGTCTCCGAAATTAAGAAAAGCATGTTTAAAGCCATTGATTTAAAATTTAACGGCTATAAAAAATATAGAAAAAATCAATTGGAAGTATTACAGATACCTTTCCCGCAAGCAGCAAATCCGAGATTGCAACGCAGCATTAATATGTTGATTAGTCATCTCTCTTCCGATGATTACGTGGTTCGGTTCCGAACGATACTATTGGAAAAACCGGCGGCTTTAATTTACTATGTTAAAGGCAAAACCAATCCCGACAGTATCCGCTCCGCATTAAATGCAACGATGCTTACGGTTCATTATCGTAATGGCAAAATAGGAAAAGTAAAAAATCCTTTTAAATTTCCGCGAAGAGGTAAAGTTATTAGCGCACGGGAAGTTGAAGAAATAAAATAATAAGTTCCCCGGGTTCTCATCTCAGCATGGGCCCGGGGAATTTTGATTTATTACCAATTGCCGCTTATTTAAGCATTATTTCAGAATTACGGGAAATTTCCATGCAAAATCACAATATCGGATCGGATACCGGATATGGCAATTCTACTTTAAACAAGAATCCGTTTTTCGAATGGTTTTACTTTGATGTACAC
>JALWEA010000032.1 GCA_027039465.1 Calditrichia bacterium
ATACGGCGGAAGACAAAAATTTGGAATCCCGATGGGAACAGCGGTATTGGAGCCTGGATGTGCTGACAGGTAAGGGGCAGGGACTTCCGTTAAATACGTCACTAATTAGCGGATTTTATCCTTTTCATCCCAAAAAGAATTTCGGCAGCAGCTTAAAATATTTTCAAAAAAATGGAACGGAATATTTATTTACCGGCGTTTATCCTTACTTGTATTTGTTGCAAAAAACACCCGAAGGCTGGCAAACAATTTGGGGCAATGATTCCTTTAATTCCAACGCCATTGTTACCTATGATTTTAATAATGACGGAAATCCGGAATGTTATTTTAACAATGGAACAGCGATTGTGGGCTTTGGACGGGAAAACGTAAGTCGTCCCGCCTCTCCGGTCAATTTACGCGCTCAAGGACTCGATTCTGTTCGCATTCAATTGCAATGGAACGGCCCGGCCGCCGATGGCTTCTTTATCTATCGGGGCGAATCGGCAGAAGAGATGCGTTTTTTAACGCGTACCTCAAACACGGAATTCATTGACAATCCGCCTGAAATGGGGCAGTGGTATTATTATCAGGTTACGGCATTTGATTCTTCTGCAACTTACACGGAAAGTATGCCCTCAAATCGGGATTCCGCCAAAACGGGCGTCCCGCCTCGTTTAATAAAGGCCTGGCAGGAAAATGCCGATCAAATTATTCTGGTATTTGATCGGCCTATGAGCATCAGCTCCATACAATATCCTAAGGCTTTTTTGAATCATTCCCAATTGGAATCGCGATCTTTAACGGTCGTTTCGCCTGAAAATCGTTTGTTGGCAACATTTGATAAGCCAATTCCGCCTGATTCGAATGAAGTCGTAACGGTAACCAATGTTTTTAGCAAGGATGAGATACCGGTGGATTTACGCTTTGATTCCCTTCGTTTAATCTGCAACAAAAATTTTGTAGTACCACACGTCATTCAAGTTCGGATCAAAGACCGGCATACCATCGATTTAATGTTCAATGTTTCCATGAATGAAAAAAGCTTACTTGATCTTTCGCATTATAAATTAACACCATCGGGGCAGGTAATATCGGTATCGATTTTGAATGATGAGAGATCGCAAATTGAATTAAAATTGTCGTCACAAAGCATGGCCGGTGGATTCGGCCAGGACGCTTATTTGATTCTAAATCATTTGAAAAGCAGTGAACAGATCGAAATGGATTCTCCACAGGAAATCAGTTTAATTCGTCCGGTGAACGATTTGCAGCATTTAGTCATTTATCCGCAGCCGGTACGTCCCGAAAACAAACAATTAATATTTGCAAAATTACCGCAAAACACTCAAATTCAAATTTTTACTTTAAATGGAAGAAACATCCGTTCTTTCAATCGAGTCAATGATACGGGTGGAATTATCTGGGATTTACGGGATCAAAACGGAAAAAGAGTCGGATCGGGCATTTACTTTTATCGTGTGGAATGCGAAGGAAAAGAACGCGTCGGGAAATTGGTAATTGTGAGGTAATTTATGAGAAGAAAATATAATAATCCTTTGGTAGTGGCCGTTACGGGAGGTATTGGCAGCGGGCAGACAACGGTTTCCAAGTTGTTCGGCAAATGGGGCGCCAAAGTCATCAATGCCGATTTAAAGGCTAAAGAGATCATGCAAAAAGATCGGGAAATACGCAGAGCATTAAAGCAGACTTTTGGAAACAACGTTTTTTTTCGAAACGGAAAGTTAAATACCAAACTTTTGGCTGAATTGGCTTTTAAGGATGAACTCCATACTCAAAAACTCAATCAAATTGTGCACCCGAGAATGGTCTCATACATTGTCGAAGAAATGGAGGAAGCCCGTTTTTCCAAGCGTTATCCGATGGTGGTTATTGATGCCGCTTTAGTGTACGAAATCAATATTGAACAGCTTTTTGACGCCATCGTGGTGGTTTACGCGCCCATTGATGAACGTTACCGACGTGTGCGCCAAAGGGACGGCATGAGCAAACAGGAATTTTTTAGTCGGGTTGATCGCCAAATTCCTTTGGAAGAAAAACGAAAATGGGCCGATTTTGTAATTGATAACAGCGGTTCTTTTGAAGAACTTGAAAGGGAAGCGCGTCAGGTATTTGAAAAGTTATTAAGGTTACAGCAGAAAAAAGAAAAGCAAGGCGTTGCCGTTAGTTAAAAACGAATTTTTGAACGACTTGAGCAATGCCCATAGACGGATCAAGCCGCTTAAAATCCCGCCAATGTTTAATGTAGTTTTTGATGCACTGTTCCAGCGGCTTGTTTTGAAGGGAAGAGCTGATAATGCGAACGCTCTCCGGAATGACATAGCCTTCATAAGAAATTTTAAAAGCCACTTTAATAAAACCTTTGGCATCCGGTGAATAGCGCGTGTGTTTTCGGAAGCAATAATCGATCATCGGGGAATAGCGACGTACCACCTCTTCCACTTCGGTGGGATCTCGATAGCCTTCATGTGCGGGAGATTCCTTTATGAGCTGCTCGGGTATGTCCAAATAAGCGGAACCTTTGCGCTCCACAATATAATTAAATAATTTGACATCGCCGGAGGTAATATCTCCTGCATCAAAATTCGTTACCTGGGTGGTTTCTGCCTGATAAACAGGGTTAACCGGACGGGCCCTGGCTTTAATTTTTTGCATGGCTTCTTTTGCATCGGCCATGGCCACTGCATTCGGATCAAACGATTCATCATCCGCAGGAAAACTTGATAAACCGACGGGTAATTCCGAAGCAATACCTTTCCCGGTTCCCCGCTTGCCAATCAAGCGTGTTCGTCTTAATATCGATTGCTCCTTGCGGATGCGGTTGGCTAATTGTTTTCTTTGTTGTTTTAATTTGGATTCCGGAACAACGGTTACCGGCAAACGATTATGCTCTATATTTATTGGCGGGGGCATTACAATTTGGTGAATATTTTTAATGCCAGGTTCGACGGTTTTTACTTCATTAACAATCAGTTGAGAAATAAACTCTTTATATTTAAAACTGATTTCATTTTCCGCTTTTTGTTTGTACTTGCTGTAATTCAAGGTGGCTAAACGTAAAATAAGCAGGGCGGTGAGCAGGGCGACCAAAATAAAAATAGAATAATAAGTGTCATCCAACCGATCGGTCAGACGTAAGCCAAACATCCTGTTAAATTTGAATTTTTTCTTACCCTTGCCCATACCACATATCCGTGTCGTTTTATTTTACAAAAATCAATATCATTAATTCATTAAAATTATATGTGATTAAAGTCACCGTACTCAGAATTGGAAAAAACTAAGGATCTGTTTCGGAATAAAAAACGACTTGACCTAAATTTGAAAAATAACTAACATCAACTTTTGTAATTATATCAATTAATATGTAAAAAATCAAGCCAATTAAGAAAAAAGGAGGATCAATGCTTAACCACATTTGGGCATGGATGATTTTTATAAGCATCATTATTGCCGGTGTGAATGACGTCTATCATGAAATGAATCGTCCGGCGACACCGGCAACGCAAAAAGTGCAAAAACAGGAGCGAAATCTTAACAAAGAAACTAAACTCGGGCAAATTACCTCCGCCGCCATTGATGCCGCGGATTTGGCGGTTAAGATTTCATTCGGTTTAATCGGCGTGATGGCAATGTGGCTTGGTGTTATGCGTGTGGCCGAAAAGGCCGGTATGATCGAAATTATTTCCAAGTTAGTTCGGCCAATTACCAAACGTCTTTTCCCGAGTATTCCAGAAGATCATCCCGCAATCGGTGCTATGATTATGAATATTGCGGCGAATATGCTGGGCCTTAACAATGCGGCCACACCTTTGGGGTTAAAAGCAATGGAGGAGCTCAATAAACTTAATCCAAAAAAGGGCGTCGCCACGGATGATATGATCACGTTTCTGGTTATTAATACCAGTGCGATTACATTGGTGCCTGCTACGGCAATTGCCATTCGTGCTTCTTTGGGTTCGGCCAATCCTCAAAAAATTGTTATTCCTTCCATTATTGCCGCAAGTATGGCTACACTTGTTGGTATTACGACGGTGAAACTTATTCAATGGTACGAAAAAAAGAAGGGGAAAATGATCGATGATTAAAATAATCATAAATTGGCTTTCCATTCTGGCCATTCCGGCTATTTTCGGTGGATTTATCGGCTACGGTTATTATAAAAAAGTAAGAGTGTATGAAGAATTTGTAGAAGGCGCGAAAGAAGGATTTACGGTTGCCGTCAAAATTATTCCTTTTTTAGTTGCCATGTTGGTGGCCATTGCCATGTTTCGCGCTTGCGGTGCGCTTGATTTTTTAACCAATATTCTCGGATCGGTTACCGAGAAAATCGGCATTCCCAGCGCGGTTTTACCAATGGCTTTTATGCGTCCTTTGTCGGGCAGCGGCTCGATTGGTGTGATGACCGAAATCATGAAACATTACGGAGTAGATTCTCTTTACGGTTTTATCGCTTCCACTATGTTCGGAAGTACGGAAACAACATTTTATGTGGTGGCCGTTTATTTCGGTGCGGTGAATATCCGCAAAACACGTTACGCCCTGCCTGCAGGTTTAATTGCCGATACGGCTGGTTTGCTGACGGCGGTTTATATTTGTAAACTGATGTTTTGATGTTTCAAAAGGAGAATTTCATCCTGCCGGTTTTTACAGTTTGGGACTGATAGCTATCAGTCCCAAACCGCAGGTCATCTGACTGATAGCAATCAGTCAGATGAACCCCGAATCATTCTGAACACCGGCGAACTAAACCCTGCGTCTATCGTGGCATTCAAATAATGCTTAATCCTCAAACGGGTCAAAATAAGTCCCAGCACCCCCAATCCGACCAAATGCCACAATTCCGGCAAAACTTCCTTCAATCCTGCACCCATGTAGGTAATTCGTGTCATTGCCTGCAAATACGGTGTAGTCGGTAAAAGCTGCGCAAACCATTGTAAAGCCTCGGGCATGGCGCTAACCGGCCAACTGAATCCTGACAGCAAAAAGATCGGATACGACGTAAAAACCAGAAACTGTAAGGCAATGATTTTTCGTTCGAACAAAGTGCCCACAAAAACACTAATGTAGGTTACGGTAATCAAAAAAATCAGGGTTATCAAAATAAATGTCCCGTAATTTCCCCGAAAGGGCAGACGAAAAACGGAAAAATAAATCGTAAAAAAGAACAGAGCATAACCGATGTAGAGCAAAAGGTACGCTACGGATTTTCCGCTAATCACCCCCCAAACACTCCCGTTGGCCTGACGGTACAACGTGCGCCAGCCCCTGGTTTCGGTCTCTCTTGCCACGGACATGGCCAGCCCGAAGAGCAAAGTCTGCTGTAAAATCAATACCAAAATACCCGGAATCAGAAAGTCACCGTAAGTTTGCCGGATATTGAACAAATTACGATCATCAACCTGCAAAGGCTCGAATTGCTCTTTGGCCAGCTCGAAATTCAGTCCTTTGCTTTCAAAATAGCGAATCCGTAACCCCGCGTCGATGGTAGCGGCCACTTCCTGCACGGCACGATTAATATCATTTGCCGGTAAAAAACGGCTGGTATTCAAATACACTTTCACCGTACTTTGTTTACCCCGTTTCAGATGATGCTCAAATTGGCTCGGAATCCAAATAACCGCCTGTGCCCGGAAAGTCTGCAAGTCGTTTTTTGCTTCCGAAAGCGAAGGCTCGATGCGGCTAACCGCAATAAGCTGATGCGCATCCAAATCGCGAATGAATTGACGCGATAGGGCGGAATGATCTTCATCCACAACCACCACCGGAACATTGACCTCCGTTTTGTGCAGGTAGGCCGACCCGTAAAAAAGACCGTAAAACAAAGGCGAAAGCAAAATGATCACCAAAATGTCCAAATCCCTGATCATGATCTTCCGTTCACGTTGAAAAACCGCTTTGAATCCTTCGAGTTTTCGTTTCATCTTCACGCCTCCTGTAAATCCCTTTCGGACGGACACCATTTGCGTTTCCGCCAATACATTAATCCGAATAATCCGACCAACGAAATCACCAAAAACAAGCTTAAACTGATCAGTTCCGGAACGATAAAGCGCACGGATGTTCCCATCTGGTACAATTTAATAAAGCCCGTCATAAAATGAGTGGAAGGTAATAATTGTGCGTACCAGTAATGCAACCTGGGCATGGCTTCCAACGGAAACGTGTAACCGGTAAAAATAAAGGCCGGAGTGCTTAAAAAAATCGCCGCTTCCGTGGCTAACATCATGTCCGTAAAAATACAGGATAAAAACATGCCCAGGGCAAAAGCGACCAAAACAAAATAAAGTAAATAGGCAATTAGCAGTAAAACCGAACCGTGTACCGGAATGTGAAACAGCGGGAAAACGATTCCGACCAACAACAGCACACCCGCCGTGTGCAACGTTAAATGCGGCAATGTTTTGCCCGCAATAAGGACAAAAATATTTTCATTCGCCGTTTGGTACGCTTCCAAAATGGTTTTCTCTTCAATTTCTGCGCTGATCACCAAAACCGCGGAAATCATCACCACCATCTGATAGAGAATAGGCAGCAAACCGCCTACCAAATAATTCTCGTAATTGTAGGCCGGATTGTACAGCGATTGGGTTCGAACCTCAATGGGCAGTGTTCTGTCCAAAGCCTGTTCGGTCGTGTTGCCCATGGCTTGCAGCTTGCGTATTTCCAACCCGCCTGAAATGGTGCGCAGCGTACTCATGGCCGCTTTAAGGGCAATGTTGCCGATGATGATATTGGCCGAATTTTTGTAAAAAACCAAAGAGGCGCTTTTGCCTTTTTTAATCCTTCGTTCGGTGCCCTGTGGAATAAAAATCGCCGCTTGAATTTTACCGCGTTTGAAATCCTGCTTAATCTCATCCGTGCTTTGTGCGTAAGCGACGATTTCAAAAGATCGGTTAGCGGCCAAACTGCGCACGATTAAGCGCGAAAGAGCGCTATTATCCTGATCGTACACGGCAACGGGCAAGTCTTTGACCACACCGCCGCTGTAAATCCATGCGATTGTTCCGAAGATTAAAATCGGCATCACAATAATCAGCATCCACAAGGTCTTGCGCGTACGGATGCGTTCGAATTCCCGGCGCATCACGGCTGCAATTCCCGTAGATGATTTTTGCTTCCGTTTCATGTCGTCTCACCTCGCTTTTTGCGGAAGTTCCACACGTACCGTCATGCCGACCCGCAGACCTTGAACCGGTTTAAGCGGCCGCAAATGGATTTCAAAAGTCTTCAGATCAAAATCGCCTTTCTGGTTGGTGGCCTTCCAGGTGGCAAAATCGGCCATGGAAGCAATGTAATCCACTTTAAAATCAACCTGTTTGTCCAGAGCCGGAATCGTTCCTTTAAAAACATTCCCGAGTTTGATTCCCTTTAATTGATTCTCGCGCAATTGCAAAACAACCCAGGCATCCTGCGGTTGAATCAGCGTTATCACCGGATAGCCCGCGGCCACAATTTCACCCTGATCGGCCACCAAATCCTGCACAATTCCGTCAATCGGGCTAACCAAACGGGTTTCCTTTTGGTAGGCCAACGCTTCCCGATAAGCGCCTTCCGCCTGACGGTACAATGCCTCGGCCGCGCGAATCTGTTCTTTGCGCGCTCCCTTGAGCACCATATCGTATTTGGCCCTGGCCGCTTCCATTTGCTCTTTGGCTGCGTTGTATTTAAACGTAACCTCGTCCATTTTCTGAGCCGAAATCACACTGTCTTTGTACACCTGCTGCACGCGTTCGTACGTCTTCCTGGCAAATTCGAACTGATGTTTGGCCTGCAAATACAGCTTTTCCACCGCTTCCTTTTCTTCGGGACGCGCCCCGCGCCGTGCCATGTCCCATTTGGCCTTAGCCGCTTCCATCACCGCTTTGGCCTGTGCAACCTTGGCGTCAATTTCTTTGCTCTCCAGGTGCGCCAACAATTCGCCCCGATGCACGCGCTGACCTTTTTGCACCGGCACCGAATCCACCCTTCCCGGAATTTTGGAAGCCACGTCAATTTCCTTGGTTTCAACCATTCCGGTCACCACAGTTACCTTCGGTTTGGCGGATTGCAATACCAAAACCACCACCGCTACCAAAATCAAAACTACGGGAATGAGTAACACGCCTTTATTTTTTAATGCCTTCATTTTATCATCTCCTTTTTCTTTTTTGTTGCGAATTCAATCGTGCCGCCTCGATTATTGCGTGATTGCTGTAATGAATTTCTGTGCCTGTTCCGCATTTCCCTTGGCTACGAAAAGCTCGGTCAAAGCTAGGTAGTAATCGTAAAGTGACTTCAATCGCTCGATGCGATCCTTCTCCAATATCAATCTGGCGTCAATAACATCCAGCGATGTGCCCATACCGGTTTGGAAGCGTTTTTCCTGAGACGTCAAATTCTGCCGCGCCAAAGCAATGTTCGCATTCAATTTGAAATAGCGTTGCTCGGCATTGCGCATCTCCCGATACGATTTGTTAACCCAAAGCTCGATTTGCCGTCGGGCGTCTTGTTGCAAATAATCCATTTGTTTGTTCAAATGACGGCTTTGCTGTATCTGATTGTATTTTTTGAATCCGTTGAACAAGTTCATTTGCACGTTCACGCCCACCGCCCAGCGCGGCTCCAAAGAAGACAAATATTCCGGATACATTTCGTACTTGCCGAACAGAGCGACTTTTGGTAAAAATTCCGATGCATCGGCCAAAAGTTTTTGTTTGGCCTCATTCTTCTTGGCCGCGATTAGTTTTAGGATGGGCTGGTAGAGACGCGCTGCTTTCAAAATGGTTTTTAGGGAATCGTTAAAAGCATGATATTGCAAAGAGTCCCGGATAAGCAGCCTGGCCTCTTCCGGAAGCCCCAAACTGTGTTTCAGAGCAAGGTAGGCCAACTGAAGTTTGTTTTGATCGTCAAATAAATTACGTTCCGCTTCGGCCACGGCCACATCGGCGCGCAAGACATCGGTTTTGGCGATTAATCCCTGTTTGAATAGCGCCTGCGCCTGATGCCGATGCTTTTTCATGCCCTGCAAAACTTCCTGGCGGGTTTTTACCACCTGCTGCAAAAGGACAACACTCAGGTAATTTTTAATAACATCCTGCACCACTTCATTTTTCGTTTTCAAAAGTTCGGCTTGAGCCGCCTTTTGCTCGTCGTTAGCGTAATTTTTGGCGGCAATTAACTTTCCGCCTAAAAAGATGGGCTGAACTCCAATGAGCGTCGCCGTTTTGTAATCTTGCGCTTTAAACGTTTCCTTGAACGGCGGCAAAGCCTTGTCCAATGCATTGTAAGCCGTTCGTTGTGCCAGTAGCATTTCTTCCGCCGTCAACGGGCGATGATTCAAAATCAAACTTTGCAAGTTGGCTAACCCTACCTGATCCTGTGTGTGCAGTTGAATCATGGCCTGACGAATGGGATTTAAATCGATTTCCAGCGGATCGTTAAGATGAGTGTAACAGCCTTGCAGCGTTACGGACGGTAAAAAGTTGCCCCACGCCGCATGACCGGCGTATTCCTTTTGCCGGACTTTTTCTTCGGCTTGTTTGATTCGGGCGTTGTTTTTAAGCGCCAACGCAATGGCCTCGTCCAAATGCATGACCTGCGACAGCGCCCGACCGTAAAAAAAGGCCGATAAAATCACAACGAGAACCGCAATTTTATTTACTTGTTTCATGGCAATCTCCTTTAGTCGTTACTGTTCCTTTTCGCGAACCAATCCGTTTAGAATAAGTGATTTCAGGGTTTGTTTGAATTCGTCCGCCGAACCTTTTTGCCGCATGATCAACGTATGCACGGCGTCAATGATCATGGAAAAAAGCGCCTTGTAAACAATATCCGGATTCAACGGGCGTATTTCACCGGCCGCCACGGCCTGCTCGCTACGTTTCCTGAAATTCTGCAGGTAGGGAAGTGTCACCGATTCCATGGCCTCAATAATATTACGGATGCGCGTTAAACTGGACATCAGCACCATGGAAAATGTTTCCGGATGTTTCAAAAAATAATCAATGGCCGTATCGATAATAATGCCGATGTATTCCTGAAAGGATTTGGCCTTTTGTGCCTGATGATGTAAATAATCGAATGCCTGAACGCTCAGGTATTGAATGGTGTTCAGGTACAAATCGTCCTTATTTTTGAAATAGCGGTACAGGGTGCCTTTACCCACGCCCGCTTCTTTGGCAATGGTTTCCATATCCGCTTCATGGTAATGCACATGGGCAAAATACTTGGCAGCCGTTTGTAAAATTTTTTGCTGCCGTTCTTTTTGCAAAGGTGTTAATTCGCCGATCATTTTGTTACTCCTTACGGTAAAACTTATTGGTTCTAATTATTAGAACTGACCAGTCAGTCAGAAGTTACAAAAAAATTCACCGAATGCAAATTTTTTTGACTCAGGAATCAAAAAAAGAAAATCCAAACTCAACCTGTCATCGCGAGGAGCGAGCGTAGCGAGTGACGTGGCGATCCCCTCCTCAGCGGCAACGGATGCAAGGGATTGCTTCGCCCCTACAAGTGTCGGAAGAATCACTCGGGAACCGGACGTGGGCAAAGGCAACCGGTTGTCGAGTAGAGACCGCGCCAGCGGGATCGTATCGAGACACGGTTGCTATACCAGTTCCCAGTTCCTAATTCCCAGTTCCCAATCGCCTGCGAGCGGGAGAGTGAGGCAATCCCTTATGGTATTAACAAACACATCGACCATCTAAACTCGTTTTTTCAATTGTCCCTTCGGGACAACATTTTTTTGCGGTGGAATTTCATTTTTCCATATTTGAAAATATGGGCTATTGTCGTTTCATCGCTCCGTGATGGGTTTTGAAACGACCGGTATTCGAATCTGTCTCAAAGAATTTGAGACCGCCATGGCCAACGTGGCCAGCGTTTTGAAACGACCGGTATTTGAATTCGTCCCGATAGGGACGATGTGTCATTAGCCCACAAATTCATTTGTGGGAACAAATTCGCCACCACCATCAATCGGAGTCCCGCAAGGGACGGCATGCTAATAGCCCACAGATTTATCTGTGGGATCGGATGCCCGCACCAAAATACGCCCGTCCCGAAAGGGACGAAGTGAATAACGGATCGCCAAGGCAATCCCTTCCAAATTGGCAACGGAGGTAAGAAATTCCTCGTTCCGTCTCAGACACTTGGCATTCGGCTACAATCTTGCGTGCCGGTGGGCGAACAATGAATTCAATTCAACAATTAAACAATCGTCCATAGCTAATTGGGCATCCCGAGAATCGGGACGGGGATGGGTTAAAATAATGAACCTGCGAACTTAATAGAAATGTATCGACCCAAAAGATCTCCTCCAAACCAGCACTAACCTATTGTTGGTTAAGGGATTTAATAGTGTTAGGGATTGCTTCACTCCACTACGTTCCGTTCGAAATGACACTCAACCTGTCATCGCGAGGAGCGAGCGCAGTGAGTGACGTTGCGATCCCCTCCAGAGCGGCAACGGATTCAAGGGATTGCTTCGCCCCTACAAGTGTCGGCAGAATCACTCGGGAACCGGGCGCGGTCAAAGGTAACCGGTTGTCGAGTAGAGACCGCGCCAGCGGGATCGTATCGAGACACGGTTGCTGTACCAGTTCCCAGTTCCTAATTCCCAGTTCCTAATCGCCTGCGAGCGGGAGAGTGAAGCAATCCCTTACGGTATTAACAAACACATCGACCATCTAAACCCGTTTTTTCAATTGTCCCTTCGGGACAACATTTTTTGTGGTGGAATTTCATTTTCCCATATTTGAAAATATTGGCTATTGTCGTTTCATCGCTCCGCGATGAATTTTTTAATGTCATTGCGTTTTTCCCGTCCCAATAGGGACGGTTTGCTATTAGCCCACAGATTCATCTGTGGGAACGGATGCCCGCACCAAAATACGCCCGTCCCGAATGGGACGGGGTGAATAACGGATCGCCAAGGCAAATCCTTTCAAATTAGCAACGGATGTAAGAAATTCCTCGTTCCGTCTCAGACACTTGGCATTCGGCTACAATCTTGCGTGCCGGTGGGCGAACAATGAATTCAATTCAACAATTAAACAATCGTCCATAGCTAATTGGGCATCCCGAGAATCGGGACGGGGATGGGTTAAAATAATGAACCTGCGAACTTAATAGAAATGTATCGACCCAAAAGATCTCCTACAAACCAGCACTAACCTATTGTTGGTTAAGGGACTTAATAGTGTTAGGGATTGCTTCACTCTACTACGTCCGTTCGCAATGACACTCAACCTGTCATCGCGAGGAGCGAGCGCAGTGAGTGACGTTGCGATTCCCTCCGGAGCGGCAACGGATTCAAGGGATTGCTTCGTCGCTTCGCTACTATTGACTTATGGTGGCGCGTCCGTCCCTCGATACGTCCGCCTGAGGCTGGCTACTCGGGAACCGGACGCTGTACCAGTTCCCAGTTCCTAATTCCCAGTCACCAGTTCCCAGTTCCCAATCGCCTGCGAGCGGGAGAGTGAAGCAATCCCTTACGGAATTAACAAACACATCGATCATCTAAACCCGTTTTTTCAATTGTCCCTTCGGGACAACATTTTTTTGTGGTGGAATTTCATTTTCCCATATTTGAAAATATGGGCTATGGTCGCCTCATCGCTCCGCGATGGGTTTTGAAACGACCGGTATTCGAATCCGTCTCAAAGAATTTGAGACCGCCATGGCCAACGTGGCCAGCGTTTTGAAACGACCGGTATTTGAATTCGTCCCGATAGGGACGATGTGTCATTAGCCCACAAATTCATTTGTGGGAACAAATTCGCCACCACCATCAATCGGAGTCCCGCAAGGGACGGCATGCTAATAGCCCACAGATTCATCTGTGGGAACGGATGCCCGCACCAAAATACGCCCGTCCCGAATGGGACGAAGTGAATAACGGATCGCCGAGATAAACCCTTTCAAATTAGCAACGGATGTAAGAAATTCCTACTACTATTGACATGTAGTGGCGCGTCCGTCCCTCGATACGATTCTGCCTTTCATCTTGCGATGCTCGAGGCAAGGGCGAAGCATTTCCGTCAAGATGATGCAAACTCAAAAGATTTAACGTTGCGTAACCAAAAACATCGATTGTTTCTTTATTTGTTAGAGAAATGCTTCGCCCCTACAAATCATGCAAAATCACTCGGGAACCGGACGACGCATCAGTTCCCAGTTCCCAGTTCCTAGTTCCTAATTCCCAATTAATTCATTTCACTGCCTTCGTTGTTTTCAATGCAGATAATTTCTATATTATTGTAAAATACAAGACAAAGGAGTAATCATGTCCAAAAAAATCGGACTTGCTTTGGGCGGCGGCGGTGCGCGCGGTCTTTCCCACATCGGGATTCTTAAAGTTTTCGAACGCGAACGCATTCCCGTAACCCAAATAACCGGTTGCAGTATCGGAGCCATTATTGGCGGATTGTACGCCTATTTGGGCAGCGCCGATCAGGTGCAACAATACATTCACAAAATGATTGCCGATCCGGTTTTTAAGGATTTGAATATTCAACTTTTCGCCACCATGAATCGTGAAGATCGCCATTTCTTTTTTGACGGGCACCTGCACAATCTGAAAATGTATTTCTCCTTACTTAAAACAATTCGAACGCCCTCGGTTTTCAGTGCGGAAGCGGTTGAAAAGATGTTTGAATTGTATCCCGATGTGGATTTAAAATCATTGAAAATAAAGTTTGCCACCATTGCCACGGATTTGATTTCCGGTCGTGAGATTGTGATTAACGAGGGAAGTCTGCGTAAGGCAGTGCGTGCCAGCTCTTCCATTCCGGGATTTTTCCCTCCGGTAAAAATGGATCACATGTTATTGGTTGACGGAGCGGCAACGGACAGCATTCCAGTACAGATTGTCCGAGGCCAGGGCGCCCAATATGTTATTGCCGTGGATGTGAGCAAATGCATCAATGACATCGGTTCTTTGGAAACTGGCTTGCAGGTCATCTACCGTGCCGAAGATATTGTTTCGCACCATTTAACACAGGAACGTATTGCCGGTGTGGATTACCTTATCCGTCCGGAAGTCGGCCACTATTCATGGGCTGCTATCGATCAAATGGATGAGATCATTGCTGCCGGTGAACAGTCCGCTCAAAAAGCCATTCCCGAAATCAGGCGCATACTCGGATGTAAAGAATGAACCCTTACTCGCTGCCATCGATTATTTCGTTTACGGTTAATTTCAGCCTTGCTTTGATTGTGCTGGTCGATAATCCCAAGTCGGCATTAAACCGCTGGTTCTCGGCCTTAATCATGATTTTTGCGCTTTGGAATATTTCCGAGGTAGTCATTTTAAACAGCAGCTCGTTTTCAACGGCGCGCGTGGCCGCCCAAATTTTGTACCGCATAATTTTTCTTTCACCGGCATTCTTCGTGATTGTGGCTTACCATTTCCCCAAGAACTTCCACAAACATTTAACGCGGCCGCTTTTTTACGTGCTGACTTTCTCTTTACCCGTCATTTTGCTCAGCATGTCTTTCCCGGAATTTCAAATCGAGGTTATTCCTTTAAATAAAGCAAACGATGTTTTTTACTATCAATTGAAATATTCCTTATCGCCATCTTTCATTGCTTTGCTGATCACCGCCCTTATTTACATGATCTGGGGCGATATTTTACTGATCAAAAAAATTCCCCGCCTGAGAACGGTGCGTCAAAAAAGTCAAACCCGTTTTTTTGCCATTGGCATGATGATTATCTTTTTCGTGTACATTATTTTGAATTTATTGCGCGCTATTTGGGGACAGGCGATTTCTTACTATTTTGTTTCCACCGTGTTCACCCTAATCATTGCCGCTTTCTTTTTTACCTCGATCATTCAATTTAAGTTTTTTAATCCGTCTCGTTATCTGACGGGCGGCATTACCTATTCCATTTTGTCGTCCATTGTGCTGGCCGTTTATTTTTTAGTCATCAAAGGCATTAATGAAAGTATTGTCACCTGGTTTAAAATCGATTCGTACGTTATCGACGGATTACTTATTTTTGTATTAGTGGTGCTTATTCGTCCCTTTGAACATCGGCTGCATAATCAATTGGATCGTTTAATCCACAGTAACATCCATCAAAATCGCCAAAATTTTTTAAAATTGTACAGAGAATTGCAATCCTATTTGGAGCCGGAAGATTTCTTTTCAAGAATTAAAAAATATTTAACGCGTCATTTTAATGTGGAGAAGGTTCTTGTTTTTAATTACGATCCCCAAAGTCTGTCGTATGTGGAAATCGAAGAAGGCGATAAAGTACCGGCCATTCCCGCGGACTGTCCGTTGATTCTAACATTAAAAGCCAAAAAGCAGGCGGTTGAATTTTATGATTTGGATCACCGAAAAATTTTGAGCCAATTTCATGATTTTTGGGAAAAGATTCAAACCAGGGTTATTTTGCCTTTGATTTATAATGACGAATTGTTGGCGATTATTGTTTTAACGCGAAAAAAATACGGGCTGGATTTCACGCAGGACGAATTGGAGATTTTGTCGATTTTTGCCAACGAAATTGCCGGAGCCTTAAAACGAAATCGAATTATCGAAGATCTGCGTTTGAAAGATCGGCAAAATTACCAATTGGAAAAGTTAGCCACATTAGGTCGGCTGACCGCAGGCATTGCCCATGAAATCCGCAATCCGTTAAACACGATTTCCACCGCTTCCGAAACGTTGTTAAAAAAGGACATCCCCGAGGAAGATCAGGAAGAACTCAAACGTTTTATCATGGAAGAAACAGCCCGGCTGAATCGTATTTTAAACGATTTTTTGAATCTTTCCCGCATTCGTCCGGCACAAATTATTTCCTTTGAAACCAAAGAATTTACGGAACGGTTGATTTTATCGTTGCAAAGTTCCGATCGGCACGGCATTCAAATTTCTTATGAAATTGCTCCGAAGGCAAAAGTGATGCGCAGTGATCCGGATTTATTAATGCAGGCATTATTGAATTTGGGCTTAAACGCCATGGCCGCCATCCGGGAGCGTTGTGAAAAAGACCCTGATTTTAAGTGTCACCAAGGCCATGTTCAATTTGAGATTTCCGCCGATACCAACCATTACCGCATCATTGTTCGGGATAACGGTATCGGAATTTCGGATGAAATCAAGGAATCGGTTTTTGATCCGTTTTTTACAACCAAGGAAACGGGCACGGGGTTAGGACTTTCTATTGTGCATCAGATCGTCGATACCTTAATGGGCAAGATTACGCTACAATCGCGTTACGGAGCAACCGAATTTACCATCATGCTGCCGAGGAAGATTTAAGAAATTTACGGGCGTAACTTTTTGAATGGGCTAATAATGTGATCGTTTGTCATAGTATTTTAATTTTTACGGAGAATTTAAATGCAGACAAGTAAACCAACCATCTTAATTGCAGAAGACGAAGCTAAAATCCGCAAAATTCTGAAAATCAACTTACAGAATCGCTATAATATTATTTTGGCTGAGAACGGTCAGGAAGCCAAAGAATATTTGCAGCATGAACCGGTGCAACTCATTTTAACCGATCTGAAAATGCCCGAGATGAGCGGTATGGAATTGCTGCGCTACGTAAACGAGGCCTTTCCTTACATTCCGGTTATCATCATCACGGCTTTCGGAACCGTGGAAAGTGCCGTGGAAGCCATGAAAGCGGGCGCCTACGATTACATCCTAAAACCCATCAAATTGGCCGAGTTGGAAACCACCATCGAAAAAGCCTTAAAATACGGTTCGTTACTAGAAGAAAATGTTCAGTTAAAAAAGAAGCTGAAGGAATACGAAGGCACCTCGGAGATTATTACGGTGAATCCGCGCATGTTGGCTTTGTTGGAAACCGCAAGGCAGGTTGCCCAAACACCGGCCACCGTACTCATTCAGGGTGAATCGGGAACGGGTAAATTATTACTGGCCCGTGCTCTGCACCGTTTTAGTCCCCGCGCCGACGGACCGTTTGTGGAAATCAATTGCGGCGCCATCCCTAGAGAGTTATTGGAAAGTGAACTGTTCGGCCACGAAAAAGGAGCTTTTACCGGTGCCGTCCAAAGTAAAAAAGGTAAGTTTGAACTAGCCGATCAGGGAACATTGTTCTTGGATGAAATCGGTGAACTGCCCTTAGAGCTTCAGGTTAAACTTTTGCATGTTTTGGAGAACCAACGCTTTACCCGCGTAGGCGGAACGGAATTCATTACGACCAATGCCCGCATTATTGCCGCCACCAACCGTAATTTGCAGGAAGAAGTTCAAAATGGTCATTTTCGTCAGGATTTGTACTATCGGTTGCGGGTGGTTCTGCTGGAAATTCCACCACTGCGTGAACGCAAGGAGGATATTCCCATCTTGGTCAACCATTTCATTCAAAAGCACCGCGCTTTAAATCTGCAAACCAAAGGAGAAATTCAAATTAGCGAACAGGCCATGCAACTTTTGCAGCAGTATCCCTGGCCCGGAAATGTTCGCGAGCTGGAAAACATCATTCAGCAAACGCTGATTTTTGCCAAAGATGGGAAAATTGTACCCGAACTTTTACCGCCCGAAATTCGCGAAGGAGAATTTCGTATTCCGCGTACAAAGGAAGAATTAAAAGCCGAGCGTGTGCGCCGTACCGAAGCAATTATTCAAGACCTTGAATACCAATTTTTAAAACATTTGCTCACCGAAACCAAAGGCAACATCAGCAAGGCTGCGGAACGCAGCGGATACGATCGCAGGCAGATTCAAAATCTGATCAAGAAATACCATATTAATGTGGAAAACTTCAAATAAAAGTGCGAAACGGCAGTGCGCAATCTTGTTGATTGAAATTTTTAAACTTAGCATTTTGCCCTTTCCAAAGGTGTGAAAAAGCACTTCCCATTTTAAATTTTTTACTATCTCGTCATTCGGCAAAACCATTGGCAATTAAGGCCTTGGAGCTCATTCCTCTTTTATTGTTTTTGGCACATATTTTGTATTTTAATGAAATGATTATCGGGCGAACCAAAATGAAAGGAGCGAAAAATGTGGCAAGCATGGGTCAATGGGATTTTGGGAATTTGGCTGTTCATAGCCGCTTTCCTGAATTTTGCTCCAAAAGGGAATTTGTGGGATGATTTAATTGTAGGAATTATTGCGGCCA
>JALWEA010000033.1 GCA_027039465.1 Calditrichia bacterium
TAGTTTATGCAGATTTATTAGCAACCGGCGATCCGAGAAACATTGAGGTTGGAAACCTAATTTATGAAAAAGAAATTGCTAAATATATCGGGTAAAGTTGACTTTCTTGTAAAACCTTTTAGTAATATTAGAAAAAAATTAATTGTGCATCATACCAAACTTATTCATGGTTATTTCTAAAATATTTTTCACCTAAATAAAAATCCCCAAAATCCTTTTGCGCTTTATCCGTTCCTGATTTATTTTAATATACTGTAAATAAACGGAGCTAAACCGATGAAGGAAATTTATCAACATATTCGGGATGCATTGGAAAATAATGAAACCGGTGTAATTCTAACAATTATTGCCATCGAGGGTTCTTCACCCGGACGTCTGGGCGATAAAATGTTGATTTTGGCCAATGGTCAAACTTTCGGTACCATTGGCGGCGGACGGGCGGAATACGAAGCCATCAAAGAGGTGCAGAGTCATTGGCAGCGCCGGGATATCTGGCGTAAAAGTTACGATTTGGATGAAAAAGGCGGCATGTTGTGCGGAGGTAAAATGGAAGTGTTATTTGAGCCAATTGGCACACGGGATCGGTTGATCATTTTTGGCGGCGGACATGTGGGCAAGGTTTTGGCTCGTTTGGCTCCTGATTGCGGCTTTTGGACAATCGTGGTCGATCCGCGCCAGGATTTCGCCAATAAAGAAAATTTACCGCAGGCCAACCAAATTATCTGCCAACCTTATGGTCAAGCCCTGAAAAAATTGCAATTTAATGAGAATACGTATGTGGTGGTTGTAACCAATTCCCATGCTTATGACGAATTGGTATTAAAGCACTGCGCGCCTTTGGAGTTGGCCTACTTGGGCGCCATCGGTAGCACTACAAAAACGAAAAAAATTTTAGGAGATTTGCGGGCACAGGGCATCCCTGAAGAAGCAATTGAACGAATCCACATGCCTATTGGTTTAAACATTGGTGCGCAAACACCTGAAGAAATCGGTATAAGCATTATGGCTGAATTGATTGCTTCAAAGTACGGCGCAGACGTATCGGCTGTGGCAATGAAGAAATTGCAAAATTAAATATCAGGATTTTCTATTACAAAATCAGCAAAAAAGCGAATAAGTTCTTCTAAACGCGAGTTGTACCAAGGTTTGCCGACCAAACCATGACATCGATTCAGTTTGCTTATGAATTTATTCCTATTCTCTTTTTTGTCCAATTCTTCCCAATTTATGGTGAGGTTAAAATATCCTAAGTAAATGGACATTATAAACCTTCCGATTCTTCCGTTCCCGTCATAGAATGGGTGAATAAAAACGAATTTTTGATAAAATTTAACAGCCGTTGAGATTGGATTCGAATCATTAGGTTTAAAAATATCAAGAAGCTTATTAATGGCATTATCAATTCGAATAGGTGAGAGACCTATAAATTTTACGCGTCCTTTTTTGGGATCATGAGGCCCAAAATAAATAATTCCACCATACCTATCGGAAGCATTGCGAAATTTACCCGCATTTAGTAAATAATCTTCAAAAAGAAACTTATGTGAAAAAATAATAATGGATTTGAATATTTCTTGGATTAAATCAGGATTATTTTTTAACAAATTTATAAATAATGAACTATAATCAGCTAATGCCAAATATTTATTATGAATATGGCGTAAGGCTTTTTGTGGGTCTACAATAGTACCCGGATATCCGAATTCATCCAGCAAATCCTTAAAATGAAGAATTTCATCCAAAAATAGCCTGTAATTGTTTGTTTATTTTGATCTTTTGCTTTTTATATTCGCTGTAGTTTTTAAACCGGAAATGGCCGTTTGAAAAATCAAAATATGAGTCATCGAAATCAAGAATAAATGCATAGTCCATTGGTGTTATTATAGGATAAAACGGTTTATTTTTGTCCAATGGGAAATTTTTGGCGAATGGTAGATTTGAATAATATAGCTTAATTGAAGCGTAAGAAATTAGTTGATTTTCTTCCGTGTTTAAATTTTTAATTTCAGTATGAATTAGTTGAGACAAAATCATGGAATCCAATTCAACATAATTTTCCACAATGAAATTAATTAAGGTCTCGATTTTTTGAGAAAAGTGAAATGACTTATTGGGCTTTGGGATGGGCACCGAATTGAAAAGTCCGTATTGGGAATAAATTGTTTTATTAATAGGTCCCTGGTCCCAAAGATAAAATGGCTCATCAATTAGATGTTGGTTAGCAATATAACTCCAAACTTTAACATAATAAAGAAGCTTTTGCAGCTTTTTATGTGAAATGGAATTACTTTTATTTTGGAAATGATATAAAATATAATTTGCAATATCTAAGATGGTTATTTTATTGTTCATTGTTATTAATCCAATTATTTTATATTAATATAGAAATTTTACTTTGGGAGTTCAATTAAATTTCCAAATCCGGTAAAGTTGTTTTTGATTAGTTTAACAAAAAAGCCGCCTCTTTTGAGACGGCTTCTTCATTTGGAATTTGATTTTATTTAATCAATAGCATGCGTTTGATTACGGTTTTCTTTGGCGTTTGAATTTTGTAAAAGTACATACCCGAGGCCATTCCGTTACCATCCCATTTTAAACGATGCACACCGGCGCTCATGGTTCCGTCAAACAAAGTACTTACCTTTTGACCGGCCAAATTGTAAACACTGACCTCTACTTGTTCTTGAACGGGCAGACCGAATTCAAGCGTGGTCGTCGGATTAAAAGGATTCGGATAGTTTTGTTTGACATAAAAGGATTTAGGTATGGGCTCTTTGTCTTCAATACCGGTGGTAACATAATTAAATTCAACATAATAGTCGGAACTGTCATTGGTTACGGTAACCGTTTGCATGGGTGGATCAGCTACGTATTGATCTCCGAAATAGGGGGGATCAATTTGCCATTCACCGTCGCAAACACGGAAATGGAAGGCAGAGTCCGGCTGGATCAGCTGATCGGTCTGGTAAACATTCGGATAATTACCGACTGTTGAAATGTGTAACCAGAGCTCTTCATTCGGATTTACAGGTGCATTATGCAATTTAACAACCAAATTAGCATGGGTGTAATTTAAGGTAAAATCCAGATTATCGATCGTATCGCTTTGGGCGACAATGTTGTCATATTCCACGGGATTAACCAGGTAATCACCATTCCAACAGGTAACCCTTACCGAAAATGTATCATTCGGAACGCCAAAACTAAAAGTCAAAGAATCCGGATCAATCGGTGCCTGAATGTATCTTTCCCAATTGGCTGTAAAAGCTTCAACCACACAGTTCTGAAGATCACTAGTAGGATCACCCGGCGCAAAGTGCACGCGCCCTCTAAACAGGTTAGGACTGCTTTTAATGAAAAATTTAACCGTGTCACCCGGCCAGGCCTGTTGCCAGCTTTGAGGAGCAACATAATAACCTCCTGGCAAAACCAGGTTACCGTCATCGGTATTGGTTAAACCGACATTGTACATCGCTCCGCTGTGAACATGAAGTTCGGTAATCATATCTCCGTTACAAAAGGAATACGTTTGGCCATATTGGTCATTGTTGGCATTTGCCCTGAAATCGCCGGATAAAGGTTGACTATCTTTACGCGCAATAACATAAATAACGGCATCCGCGCTGTACGCAATAATATTTTTTTCAACGCTATCGCCGGCACTCAATTGAAATTTGTAAGCAGGATTATTCCAGGTTGCCGGAATCATATAATCGGGAATAAGCGCATCGGACCAGTATTCCAAATGGAAGGGAACATTGACCGTGTCACCCTGAGCAAATGGAGCGCCGACTTTGTATTCACCGTCCGTAGTCATAAAATCCGCTTCCAGATCTTCTTTGTCATTAACCAAGGAGCCCCAACCGGTAACAGGAATCAATTTCCCGTTTTCATCACGCACCGAACCGTAAACCCAGGCACTAGGAGTGTTGAGAACAAAATCAAACGGCCCGTTCGCTCCGCTGTGAATGAAAACATCATGATAAGAATCTTTTTCCGGGACATATTGGGCAACTTGTGTTTCGAAGCTAAAAGATATTTTGTAAGATTTGCCTGCGGTCGAGTCCGGCAAATTAATGGTGAAATCACCGTTTTCATCGGTAAGGCCTGTCCAGCCGGGACCATTGTCATTATTTTCATCGTTGGCTTCAATCATAAAATTGGCCAAACGCGTATCCGGAGGTTCAATACCCTCGATGCTAAGATGGCCTGTTACCCAAACCTGAACCTGAGGAAGGGGATTGATGTGCAAATGTCCCTCCACTGTGGAATGGTCATTGGCATCTTCAACTTTAAAGATGTAATCTGCCGGTGCAAAACCGAAAGGCCCCAATTGCGTATAAATGATGCCGTCCTGTACGGAACCGGAATCTGGAGGCGGACCGTCTTCACCGGTTTGTCCGTCTGTCTGATCGAATTCGATTAGTAAAACATCGCTGTCATCAAGACTTTGATTGTGGTTCGCATCCACATAAAGTTGGATATGCGCACTTCCACCCGGGACGGAAACATCGTATTCCCAAGCGTAAAAATCGCCTTGGACCATGGTGTCAGCGGCGCTGCCATTAACCCAGTTTTTAAAATAGGTCGTGGCCAACGAAAACTGCACACCGATAAAAATCAAAAATGTGGTCATTAAAAAACGTTTCATATTTTGCCTCCCTTAAATTTGATATTTATTTTGAAGCTATCTCAAAGCTTACATTTACGGATTGCCGTTTCGATCAAAAGATTCCAATTGATTAAACCTATTTATTTACAATAATTATCGAATTTCTTTTGTAATAAATTAGTACAATCAATAAAACTGAACAGACAAGCTCTTTGAATTGAGCTATTTCAGAGATGAGCAAAATAATGGGAAAATATTTTAGATGGAATTGACACTTATCCGATTAAAAAGTATATTCTGCTGTTAGGTTAACTTAACAAATGTTCTGAGGTAAAAATGTTAAAGTCGACTTGGAAACAATTTGATGAAGTGGAATTGACACACAGCAGTGTGCACCATTTAATGGCCATGCATGAATTATTAAAACAAAACGGTTATGTTCGGGGTGTGGATATTGCCAAATATCTTAA
Organism: Calditrichia bacterium; assembly: GCA_027039465.1. Lineage (GTDB taxonomy): Bacteria > Calditrichota > Calditrichia > Calditrichales > Calditrichaceae > Caldithrix. The sequence continues at coordinate 5,083 of JALWEA010000033.1, forward strand.
GATCAGCCGCAGTAGCGTTTCCATAACCATTCACAAGCTCATTAAAAAAGGTTACATCAAAGAAGACGAAAATAAATTTTATCATTTTACGGATAAAGGCAAGGCTTTAATTAATGATGTACTTAGCAAACGGCGCATTATTACATTGTTTTTTGAGAAAGTATTAAATCTCAGTTCTGAAAAAGCCGAAGCCGAGGCCTGTAAAATTGAGCACTTATTGGAAGAAGTTACGGGACAACGATTAATGAGCTTCTTAGGCTTTTATCTGTCGAATGCGGAAGAGGCACAACAGTGCCGAAAAGCTTTTCAGGAATTTTCTTATGCCTGTGGCCAGGTAGAATCGTGTGACGTATGCGAATTGGATTGCTATTTTGCCGGTAGCCAAGAAAAACATTAGGAGATGATAAGTGTATTCCGAAAGTGACTTTCTAAATTTGTTCGAGACATTAAATGAAGAAGAAACATTGGTTCTGCAAACGGTTCGCGATTTTGTTCGGGAAGAATTCTTGCCGGTGATTCGGGCCTATCATGCCAAGGCCGAATTTCCGTTGCAATTCGTAAAAAAAATTAGGAGAATTGGGGCTGTTTGGCATTACCATTCCCGAAGAATACGGCGGCGCGGGAATGAGCTATTTTATTTACGGATTAGCCATGCAGGAATTGGAACGCGGAGACAGCGGATTGCGTTCAATGGCCTCGGTACAGAACAGTTTGGTCATGTACCCGATATTCAGATATGGCTCGGAAGAGCAGAAGAAAAAATGGCTACCGCTTTTGGCCTCCGGAGAAAAGATCGGTTGTTACGGCTTAACCGAACCGGACCACGGGTCGGATCCGGGCGGCATGGAAACCAAAGCGGAAAAGATCAATGGCGGCTGGCGATTGAACGGAACGAAAATGTGGATTACCAACGGAACCATTGCCGACGTGGCGGTGGTTTGGGCCAAAACGGAACAGGGCATTCGGGGATTTTTAGTGGAAAAAGGAACGCCAGGATTTACGGCCAATAAGGTAAAAGGCAAATTCTCGTTACGTGCTTCAGATACGGGGGAGTTGGTCTTTGATGATTGCGAAATTCCGGAAGAGAATCAATTGCCGTTGGCTCAGGGTTTGCGGGCGCCGCTCAGTTGTTTAAACGAAGCACGCTACGGAATTGCCTGGGGAGCGATGGGAGCGGCTATGGCCTGTTACGAAGAAGCTTTGGATTACGCTAAAAATCGTAAGCAGTTTGGTAAGCCCATTGCCGGATTTCAACTTGTTCAGGAAAAATTGGTGGAAATGCTTAATGAAATCACCAAAGGCACATTGCTCAATTTTCAGGTCGGCCGATTGAAAGATCAGGGCAAAGCTAAATTCTACCATATTTCTTTAGCCAAGCGCAACAATGTTTTTCATGCATTGCAAATTGCCCGATCGGCCCGATCTATTTTGGCCGCCAACGGCATTACGGATGAATATCAAACCATTCGGCACATGATGAATTTGGAATCCGTTTTTACGTATGAAGGAACCCATGATATCCACACATTGATTGTGGGTGAATCGATAACAGGGATAGGTGCATTTCGATGAAAACAATTTCGATTTTATTGGTAGAAGACGACAAGATTGCTTTCCAGACGATTTCGGAAACATTGGAGTTTTACGGATATAAATGTTATGGCGCCGGTAATCTTAAGGATGCCATGGCTGCTATCAAAAAAATACCGTTCGATTTGGTGCTTGCCGATTACATGTTACCCGACGGTAATAGTATCGAGTTATTGGAAGAAGTTAGGCGTTTCCGCTTTGATATGCCTTACGTCGTCATTACAGCCATGGAAGATATGGATATCATTCATCAGGCTTTGGAAAAAGGCGCCACCGATTTTTTAAACAAACCGTTTAATTTGAAAAACTTGCCGGCGATCATCGAGCGAAACTTGGAAAGAAAGCGTCTTGAGAAGCAAAAAAACTCGCCTCAAAAAGCCATTGTTCTTTTAAAGACGATCAAAGCATTGATTGCCGCTTTGGAAGCAAAAGACCCTTATACTTCCGGGCATTCCTTGCGCGTGGCACGTCACGCTCGCTTGATGGCTATTGCATTGGATTTGAATGACGAAGAACAATTTATTTTGGAACTGGCGGCAATTCTACACGACATCGGTAAAATCGGTATGCCGGACAATATTTTAAAGAAAGCTTCGCATTTACACGAATTGGAATATCGGATTGCCAAAGAGCATCCGGTCATCGGCAGCAATATTGTGGGTAAAATCGACGAGCTGAAGGAGGTTGCTGCCATTATTCGCCACCACCACGAACGCTACGACGGCTCCGGTTATCCCGATGGTCTGGTCGGAGAGGTCATTCCTCGTTTGGCCCGCATTTTGGCCATTGTGGACGCCTACGAATCAATCGTTTCCGAACGGGTGTACAGTAAATCAAAATCTCCCGAAGAAGCATTAAACGAATTGGCACGTTCCGCGGGGACGCAATTTGATCCGGAATTGGTAAAGGTTTTTATTTCGGTCATGCATTCGGAGCTGGCAACCAAGAAGCCTCGATTGCGTATCGAGGACTACACGGATATTTCGGAGTAAGATCATTAAAATCCGAAAATAAAAGGCCGGAGGTTTTCTCCGGCCTTATTGATTTACATGCCATATTACAGGAATGGGCTGGTTTCCGAACCACGACGCCGTCGTGTGAGAAATCCCTTGTTCGGCAGATTGAAGGCGCTTGCGAATTCCTTGCGACCCATCCCCGCCCCTTCCCTACTACCGTATGGAAGGGTGCACAATTAGCTGCGGGTGTTTGGTAAATTGTCGAATTGAAGTGATTTTGTGCCCACCGATTTGCAAGGCTGTTGCCGGTTCACAAGCAACTGCAACAGGATGAAAAATTTATTACATCCATTGCCAATTTGGAAGGGATTGCCGTCTCACTACTTCGTCAGGAGCGCAATGGCATATCTGGGAATCACATCAAACAGCGTGCGCATGCCATCGGCCGCATAAACAATGATTTACGCTTAGCGAATAACGGATACACGATTAACGGTTAACGATTTTCCAACTCCCCATTTAACCATTCAACAATTCAACCAATAAACCAATCACCCATTTAACCTATCACGGAAAGTACTTACCAATTTCCAATCCGTCTTCCGTCTCGTAAATTAAGCGGTCGGGATGCGCGGATTTTTTAATGGTGAAAACAATCACCCAATTGGCGTCCTTTTTCGGTGGTATGGTTTCTGCTTTGGTCAAACCTTTGGAATAGGCATCGGTAGCTTTCAAATTAACGGAATATTCATTTTCATCCCGATCATAAAGATGAAAGCGATTGGGATCAATGGTGTAAGGATCGATGGTGTTATTAAATACCGTGATCGAGAGTACCAAATTACCGTTCTGATATTTTTGCCCGCCAATAGCCAAAGCTAACGGCAAATCCTGACTAATGTCTAAAATAGCCATGGTTTTTTTGCGAACTTTGCTCAAGAGTTTTTGGGCTTCGGGATTATTCTCATCCATGCGAACCGCCTGTAACAGATAGGCTTCGGCACTTAAAAATAAGTTTGTGTTTTTCGGATCTTTGAGCGCTCTCTGATAATATTCTTTACCCTTATTAAAATATTTTTTGAAATTGGCCGTACGGATTTCAGCCAACTTGGCATCGGCCTGGGTATTATTGTAATCGTATTCCAAAGCTTTTTCCAAATAATCCAATGTCAAGTTGAAAAATTTTTCTTTTTGAATGTCATTTTGCGGGGTGGCATTGTAATAAGCAAGAGCCAAATCGTACAGAAGTTTGCTGTATTCCTTTTTGAAATTTTCCGAAAGCGAATCTTTGGGAATGAATTGCTTGCTCTTTTCGTAATTTAATTGAAAGGCATCAACGTTTTTACGCAGTTTGTAAAGTTGACGTCCGCGTTGCATGTAGGTTAATGCAATTTTTTCATCCAATCTTGCATTATTGGGCTGATTCTTTTTAACTTTAAGATAAAAGGTTAAAGCCTGGTTGTATTTTCCGTGCGCGTAAGCATTGTCACCTTCGGCTTCCAAATTTTTCCCGCATTGCACAAACAGGCTTAAAATGATTAAAAAAACGAGAGAATACTTAATGAATTTCATAGGGCCCTCCGTGTTATTAAAAAGAAATCACACAGACATAAAAATAAGAAAAAAATTGTAAAATACAAAGGGGCAGCATGGAATTAATTGTTTTAGGTTCAGGAACGATTACCTCACCGCCGGAACGTAATCCTTCAGGGTATCTTTTGAAAGAAGAAAACCACATTTTACTTTTGGATGTGGGGCCTGGAATTATCCGTCAATTGAAGATGTTACCACTTGATTTGACCGGGATCGGCGTTATTGTAATTACCCATTTTCATTTGGATCATTGTTCGGATTTATTGGCATTATTGATGGCTCGGCATTTACTCCGTCCGGGCAGCAATAAAGAACTGACCATCATCGGCCCGCAAGGTTTAAAAGCTTGGTTTGAAAGTCAGGCGCAATGGCAAGGAAAATGGCTGCATAATGCTTTGCCGGTTTTAGTCGAATGGCAGGGGGCAGATCTGCAGGCGGACGGTTGGTATATTTCGGCCGAACACACCGCGCATACGGCAAACAGCCTAGCCTATCGCATCGAACGGCACGGAAAATCGCTGTTCTTCAGCGGAGATACGGATTGGCAGGAAGCATTAATTCCATTAGCACGCAACGCCGATTTGGCCCTGATTGAATGTTCGTTGCCGGATCAGTTAAAACAAGAGGGACATTTAACGCCGAAAGAAACGGGGCGCTTGGCTCGAGAGGCCAACGTCAAACATTTAATGGCAACCCACATCTACCCGCAAAATGATACTTCGGATTTAAAAGACAGAGTAGCCGCTTATTTTTCGGGGAAGATTACAGTAGCACAAGACTTTTTGCAAATAACCATTTAAAAATAAAAAGCATCTGCTCAGAAATTTACGGTAAGACCATGTTTGCATTTTTGCGAAGAAATCCCGCATTGTGGACAGGGGCGCTGTTTGCCTTAGGCATTGCTTTGAGTTTTAAATTTTTAGCAGAGATTAGCCCTGTCGTTGTTTGGCTGATTTTAGCTGCGGCGTTTTCTTTGATGCTGTTGATCCGTAAGCACGATCGTGTATTTTTGTTGTTAACAGGATGTGCCTTTTTAATAGTCGGTTGGATTTACGGCTATCAGCATTTTGCTTATCATCCGCCCAATCATTTGGTGAACTTACCTGAAAAGCAGGTAAAAGGAATACAAGGTTATGTTTCAGAAGCGGTCATTCGGAAGAACGGCAAGCACCGGTATGTATTGCAGTGCAATCGGGCCTTGCTGAACGGATATTGGCAAAAAGTTCAAGGTAAGGTGCTGGTCTTTGCGCAAAAAGGATTACGACCTTTTCATTACGGGCAAAGGCTACAAATTCATGGGCGTTTGGAACCGCCTTCGTTGCCTGCCAATCCAGGGCAATTTAATTATCGCTGCTACCTGAATTTGAAAGGTATTTTCTTCCAAATGTACGCTGCCAAAGATTCGCTGCGCATTCTTCCTGGCGTGCGCGGCAGCCCGATCGAACGGTTAATTTTGGAGCCGGTGCGCCAACACATTCGACGGAATTTTGATCATTACTTGCCGCCATCTGTGGCAGCCATGGTCAAAGCGCTCATTTTGGGCGAACGGCAGGATTTGGACAGAAATATCGTCAACCAATTCCAAAGAACGGGCGTGGTGCATGTATTGGCCATTTCCGGTTTGCATGTGGGTTTTGTTCTGCTCATCTTTCTGATATTCTTCGGATTTTTCCCGCTTTCCTACAAAATGCGTTACCTCTTCACCTTCATTGCTTTGGGATTCTTTGTGGCGCTTGTCAACTTCAAAGCGCCGGTGGTGCGCGCCTCGCTGATGGCTGCGTTTTATTTTGCTGTTTCGTTGAGTCAGCGTAAGGCCTCCGCCCTTAACCTCTTAGCGGCCGCCGGATTTTTAATTCTTTTGGTCGATCCTTCCCAAATTTTGCAACCGGGCTTTCAATTTTCATTCGCAGCGGTAGGGGGCATTGTTTACGGCTATCCGCATCTGAAAGCTCTGCTTCCGCTTCGTTTTGACAAAGGGCGGTTACCGCAGGGGATCAACCGTTGGGCGTGGCAACCGATGTTGGTTTCGCTAAGCGCGGTTTTGGCAACCATGCCCTTAACCTGGTACTATTACGGTACGCTCCAAGTTGGCGCGGTCATCATTAATTTGCTGATCATTCCGCTCATCGGCGTGCTGGTTGTTTTAAGTTTACTTTTTGTGATTTTATCCGTTGCCGCTTTTCCGTTCCTTGGCGGACTGGCTCTGTTGATTACGTGGCTTGTGCAGGTTATTCTTTCTTCGATCGCTTTCTTTTCACGATTTGGTTGGGTGCAAATGTCGTTGCGGCATCCTTCTTTGTGGATTGTTGCCCTGACTTTTTTGCTGATTATTTTTCTTTTTCGAATGCATGAAAGGCGCAGTTTGATTTATGCGGCCATTTTGCTTGGCATTATTTTAGTGCTCCGGCAAAACAATCGGTTGCACGGGTTGCGGGTTACCTTTATTGATGTGGGACAGGGCGACGCCTGTTTAATTCAATTGCCAGATAATATGAATGTGCTCATCGACGCCGGTGATCGCAATCGTTGGCGGGATTACGGCGCACAAAGTGTGGTGCCCGTTTGCCGTTACTTCGGCGTAAAGCATTTGCGCTATGCCGTAGCCACCCATCCGCACTCCGACCATTATGGCGGCTTGCTGACGGCCATGCGTTCCGTAAAAATCGATACTTTGGTTGTCAGTCCCTATCCCGATTCAAGCAAGGGCTATTTACGTCTGCTACGACAAGCCGCTAAAACGGGGATTCCGGTTCGCCGAGTGCAACGCGGGCAACAACTGAATTTTGGCCCGAATGCCCGCGCTTACGTTTTGTCGCCCGTTGCAAAATTTGAAAAAGTTCGTGTGCACAACGGCCATGAGATCAACAACTGTTCCATTGTCCTTCGGATTTGTTACGGGAATAATGCCTTTCTGCTGACGGGTGACGCGCAGAAGGAGGCCGAAAACGTCATGGATTCTTACGGAAATTTTCTGCGCAGCAATGTACTCAAAGTGGGGCATCATGGCAGTTCCACTTCCAGCACGCCGGAATTTCTAAATCTTGTTCAACCCGATTTTGCAATCATTTCCGTGGGAAAACGGAATAAATTCCACCATCCTTCACCGAAAACCTTGCGCACTTTGCACTTATTCCGCATTCCCGCATTCCGAACCGATCATTTCGGCGCAATCATGTTTGAAAGCGACGGGCACAAGATTCGGTTGGTGAACTGGCGAAAATAAAAAGCCTTAATCGATTTAAATTTCAAAAAGTAGGAAGTACCATGCCGGAAGAATTTTAATGGTTATGCCGTTTTGCACAATAGTTTGCCGCTCATTTCGCGTTAAAATGTAAGCCGATTCATGTCCAAATTTATTGCAGTATTTAACCAAACCATTAATTTCGCGTTTTAACGTATTTTCATCGGCTAATGAATAACTTGCCTGAATGGGAGAAACAGACTCGGGCACAAAATCAATCTCAATGGTATTGCGGAAAAAAAACAATGGTTTCTTGTTATAAAATAAATTAAGAGCAATGATATTCTCGAATTTTTTACTGAAATTTTCCGAAATGTAAAAACTTTGTAAATAACCGTTATCAATAAAATAAATTTTACGTATGCCTTCCCGACGGATGAGAGACTCACGTTTTAAAAGGGATGGGATTAACAGATAACCGTTGACGGCATATTCAAAATATTTAATAATGGTTTTAAGGCTAACCGAATAGCCGAACGGTTGGAGTTTGTTTTTAATGGATCTGAAGCTAAATGGTTGCCCGATGTTTTCCGCGGCTTTTTTTAAAATTATTTCGAATAATGTTTCATCCCGAATTTTGTAACGATCCACAATGTCACGGAAAAATGCCGTTTTAAAGTAGGCGTCGATTAGTTTTTCTTTTAAAACCGTGTCATTGCTTAAAGTTATTTCGGGAAAACCGCCAAAGTTCATGTATTCGTCAAATAACGCAAGAATTTCAAATCGCTTATCCGAATAAAGTATCTTTTCATCATAAGTAATATTTTTAAATTTCAGGAATTCTTTAAAATCCAAAGGGAAAATTTCGATTTCGAGATAGCGACCGCCCAAAAGCGTTGCATATTCCTTGCTTAGTAGTTGCGAATTGGAGCCTGTTACGAAAACTTTGTAACGATTATCCACCAGCTTACGAACAAATAATTCCCATTTGGGAATTGTATGAATTTCATCAAGGAATAAAACGGGTTTTTTATTGTGGTAAAGTTCTTTGTAGGATGATAAAATATCTTCAAAGTTATTCGTTGTAAAATCTGCCAAAACATTATCTTCAAAATTGATGTAAATAATGCTATCGGATGGCAGTCCCATTTCTTTCATTATTTGGAACATTAAATAAGTTTTTCCCGCTCTTCGCGGCCCGCTGATGACAACGGCATTTTTCGTTTTAAGATAAGGCTGCAAATTTTTTTCACGAGCTATTAAATCCGAAGGTAAGCCCTTTTCCTGAAAACGAAGAATTAATGATTTTAGGACTTCTTTCATAATATGTTCCCTGTAAGTACTCAAAATCTGTCAAAATTGTTCCCTATAGGGAACATAATGCCTTTTTTAGGAAAATGCAAATGATTAATAGAAAATAAATGATTATGTCATTAACTCTGAAATTTGTGGTAAAATGTATTCTTCTTGACTCTCTCTTATCTGCGGCGACCGCAGGGAGGTGGATGGAGGTGGCTTAAAAACAAATAGTATGAAAAAGACGAACGAATTTTTGGTTGTACAAGATTAACCGTCTCAATAGTGCAGAATTAAACGGAGGTTCTTTGCCCTTGCGAATTACGAATATACGATTACACGGATAACCTTTTATCTTTCCGCTTCTATTCACTTATTAAACCTTTCCATTTACGAGCTTCCTAATTAACTTTCAATATTTGAATTAAATGCCCGCCGCGTTTAAATTCGTTTTAAACAAAAGCGTCAAAGGTTAACAGTGAATCGTTTGCAGGAAAAATCATCATTAACGGATTTCGATCGTCAGTTTCGACAGAAAGGTATTCGCTATCTGGCCGGTATTGACGAGGCGGGCCGCGGCCCTTTGGCCGGGCCGGTGGTGGCTGCCGCCGTTATTTTTACCGCCGACGTTTCGATTCCCAAATTAAACGATTCCAAACAAGTGGGCGAATCTTTGCGGGAAAAACTGTTTGATGAAATCCGGCAAAAGGCTTTATCCTTTGGCATCGGCAGCGCTTCGGTTGATGAAATTCAACGATTGAATATTTTGCAGGCCACGTTTCTGGCCATGCGCCGCGCCGTGGAGCAATTGTCCGTTGAGCCGGATTACATTTTGGTCGATGGGCGCGATTATCCTTTGTTTCCGAATAAAATGGAAAACGGTTCGATTGCCGGGCAGGCCGTTATCAAAGGGGATGCCCGCTCGCAGGTGATTGCGGCCGCTTCCATTTTGGCCAAAGTGCATCGTGATCGGCTGATGAAACATTACGCCGAAGATTTTCCGCAATACGGTTTTGAAAAGCACAAAGGATACGGCACTAAGGAACATCGGCAAAAAATCTTGGAATATGGCCCGAGTCCGATTCATCGGCGGAAATTTATTCAACGATTGTTGCAACATGAAGGTCGCTTATTTTAAATAAGGATTTCAATGGAGAAAAAACACATTTTTTTAACCGGATTCATGGGAGCGGGTAAATCGCGTGTCGGGCGTTATTTGGCAAAGCGACTCAATTTTCCTTTTGTGGATACCGATAAGGAAATCGAAGAGAAAACCGGTAAAACCGTTAAGGCTATTTTTGAAGACCAGGGCGAACAGGCTTTTCGCAAATTGGAGGTGGAGACCATTCGCCAATTGTGTGAAGACCCGTTGCCGCGCGTTATTTCACTGGGGGGCGGAGCGCTGAATAACACGCAAACTTTCAAACGGGTGCGCAGTGCCGGCATTGTGATCTACTTGCAAAGTTCACCGGAAAATATTTTGCAGCGGGTAAAGCACACGGACAAGCGACCTTTGTTGAAAGTTGACGAAAAGCAGGAGCGGGACGCCGCTCTTTTACAGCGCATCCGGGAATTACTGGCGCAGCGCGAACCCGTTTACAACCAGGCCGATATTGTAGTGCCTCGTGACGGATTGGAGGCCGAGGAAGTGGCCGAAAAAATTTTGCAACAATTAAATCAATTTTGGAAACAAAACTATGCAGCGGATTGACGTCAATTTGGGAGAACAAAGCTATCCGATTTTTACGGGTAGCGGTATTTTTAATCAATTTAATCGAATTTTAAGAACCTACTACCAGGGCGATCAGATCGCCATTGTTACCAATGAAAAAATCTTTGCTCTGCACGGGCAAACATTGATGGAGCAATTGCCCGAAGATGTGCAAATTTTGACGATATTTGTGCCGGACGGGGAAAAGGCCAAATCCTTCGAACAATTGCAAAATGTGTACACGCAATTATTGGAAAGTCATTACGAACGAAGCAGCTTAATCATTGCTTTCGGCGGCGGGGTCGTCGGTGATTTGGCCGGATTTGTCGCGGCTACGTATTTGCGCGGAGTGGCTTTGGTGCAGGTGCCCACTACTTTGCTGGCGCAGGTGGACAGCAGCATCGGCGGCAAAACCGGCATCAACCATCCTTTGGGCAAAAATCTGATCGGCGCGTTTAAGCAGCCCTTGTTTGTTTTCAGCGATGCAAAACTTCTGCAAACGTTGGATGATTCCGAAATACGTTGCGGCTTGGGTGAAGTGATTAAATACGGTTTTGTTTTAAATCGCTCGCTGTTTGAATATTTGGAAGCGAATTTGGACAAAGCCCTGCAAAAGGACGAGGCGACATTGCGGCATCTCATCACGGTTTCGGCGCAGGAAAAGGCTAAGGTGGTCATGCAGGATGAAAAAGAAGCCGGTTTGCGCATGGTGCTCAACTTCGGGCACACCTTCGGTCATGCTTTGGAAGCCGAATATCATTTTAGTCGCCTAAAACACGGGGAAGCGGTTATCTTGGGTATGAAATGCGCTCTGGAATACGCCAGGTTGATTGACCTTTTAGCGCAGGAAGAATACGAGCGCGGGTTGGCCTTGCTGAATCGTGTGCCCATTCCTTTTGAGTCGGCAGTGTTGGATGTGGATGCTTTGGTCACGCGCATGGCCGTGGACAAAAAAGTGAAGCAGGGTAAAGTGCGGTTGGTTCTGATCAAACGCATCGGGGAATATGTCTTCCACAGTGTGGACAACACCAATTTATTGCGGCAGGCGTTTGAGATTTTAAAAAGTTAGATCAATCTTTAGTGAAATTTTTTAGGCCTTAATTGGGCCAAAGGTGATTTGAATTTTAAAACGGATTTTTAGGTTTTCCAATGCGGGTTACTTTTTTAGGTACGGGAACTTCGGGCGGGGTGCCCATGATCAATTGCGATTGTCCGGTTTGCCGATCGACCAATCCCAAAAACAAGCGGCTGCGTTCGTCGGTAATGATTGAAATTAACGATCGATTTTTATTGATCGACACCACGCCGGATATGCGCCAACAATTTTTGCGTCATCGCTTTCCGCGCATTGACGCCATTTTGTACACCCACGCCCACGCCGATCATATTTTCGGGCTGGATGAAATCCGCCGGTTTAACTATCTGATGAAAAAACGATTACCGGCTTACGGGAATGCCGCGACCATGCAACGCCTGATCAAGGTTTTCGACTACGCTTTTGCCGCGCCAGAGATTGAATTCCAAAAAGGTATTCCAAATCTTTCGGCCCACGTTATTGAAGGGCCTACGGAAATTTTCGGAATCGAGGTGCTGCCGATTCCCTTAATCCATGGGGAGCAGACGATTTTCGGTTACCGCATCGAAAATTTTGCTTATTGTACGGATGTAAATCAAATTCCGGAGGAAAGTTACGATTTGTTAAAAAATTTGGACGTGCTGGTTTTGGATGCGCTGCGAGAAAAGCGGCACCCTTCGCATTTCAGTTTGGGCGAGGCCATTACCGAAGCGCGTAGGATCGGCGCCAGGCAAACGTATTTTACGCACATCAGTCACATTCTGGATCACAATCGGCACGGGCAAATGCTGCCCAAACAAATGGCTTTTGCCTACGACGGTTTGGAGTTAGAGCTTTAAAGCGTTCGGAGTCCGGGAACCATAGTTGGCGCCATGGATTATTAAGGCAGTGACATGAATTGATTGGAAATTAGGAACTGGGAACTTGCAACTGGTACAGCGTCCGGTTCCCGAGTAGTCCGCCTGAGGCGGGCGTATCGAGGGACGGACGCACCACCACATATCAATAGTAAGATTAATCTGAATTTTTTAACGATGATCTTTGGAAAATAATATTATTTTTCGGTTTTAAGAGAAAAATCGTGTATTAACATTTATCCATGCCTTGTGTGGAGTTTTGAGGCTGCGGTAAAAACAAACGTAAGGAAAGCTTATGAAAATACTCATCATCAACGGCCCGAATTTGAATTTATTGGGGAAGCGTAATCCCGATATTTACGGTCACCGCTCTTTGAACGAGTTGAATACTTTTGTTAAGGACTATTTCAAAAAAGTGAAATTGGAGTTTTACCAAAGTAATCACGAAGGTGACATCATCGATCGCATTCATCAGGCCATGACCCAGTTTGACGGTATTGTAATTAATCCGGGCGCTTTAACCCATTATTCTTACGCACTGCGTGATGCGATTGAAGCGTGTACGATACCCGTGGTGGAAGTGCATTTAAGCAATGTGGCAGCCAGAGAGTCGTTTCGTAATATTTCCGTTATTTCCGAAGTTTGTCAGGGAACGATTAGCGGATTCGGCGCTTACGGTTACGTTATCGGGGTGCAGGCTTTGGCTCATAAAATTAAACGACTGAACAATGATTAA
>JALWEA010000034.1 GCA_027039465.1 Calditrichia bacterium
TCACTATCTTAATAATCCGTGGCGCATGCCATGGTCTCCGGCCTCGGGAAGAACCTCTTTATTAATCCAACAAATGAATAACCAGTCCGCTGCGCAACTTGGGCTCAAACCAGGTGGACTTGGGCGGCATAATTTTTCCTGCATCGGCAATGGCCATTAAGTCCTCAATGGAAGTGGGGTACAAGGCAAAGGCCACCTGCATTTCACCGGAATCGACCCGCCGTTTTAATTCTTCCAATCCGCGAATTCCGCCCACAAAATCAATGCGTTTGTCCTTGCGCGGATCGCCGATGCCCAAAATGGGAACCAGTAAATTGTTCATCAAAATCGAAACGTCCAATTGCTCGACCGGATCTTCGGCGTTAAACGTACCCGGCTTGGCTGTCAGCTTGTACCATTCACCGTCTAGATACATGACAAATTCATGCTTTTTGGCAGGCTTTTGCGCGGACGAGCCGATTTTTTCAACGTCAAATTTTTCGGCTACTTTTTGCAGAAATTCATCCTTGCTTAGCCCGTTTAAATCTTTGACTACGCGATTGTAATCCATAATGTACATTTGATTGTGCGGGAAAATTACGGTCAGAAAATAATTGTATTCTTCTTCGCCCGTATGGTTCGGGTTTTCTTTTTGACGCATTTGTTTGACGCGCGTTGCTGCCGCCGAGCGGTGGTGACCATCAGCCACGTACAGATAGTCCAAACGGGCAAACAGGTCTTCCAATTGACGAATTTCATTTTCATCATCCACAATCCAGAAGGTGTGGCGAATCCCATCTTCGGCCGTAAAATCGTAAACCGGCTGGCGTTGGACTATTTTGTCAATCAGGGCGTCGATGTCGTTGTCGGCCTTGTAGGTCAAAAACACCGGACCGGTTTGGGCGTTTAAAGTATTTACGTGTTTTACGCGATCTTCTTCTTTGTCGGCACGGGTTAATTCGTGCTTTTTAATGATGCCTTTTTCGTAGTCTTCCACGGAAGCTCCGGCCACCAAACCGATTTGTACGTGATCGCCCATAATTTGCCGGTACACGTAAAAACAGGGCTTTTCGTCCTGAATCAAAATCCCTTCTTTGATAAAACGATCCAAATTTTCTTTTCCTTTGGCATAAACCGCATCATCGTACAAATCCGTGCCCGCGGGTAAATCAATTTCGGGTTTGTTGATGTGTAAAAAAGAATAGGGGTTGTCTTTAGCCATGGCGCGTGCTTCTTCGGTGTTCAGCACGTCGTAGGGCGGAGAAGCCACTTTTTCGGCCAATTCGGGTTTGGGGCGCACGCCGCGAAAGGGTTTTATTTTTGCCATTGTCAATTCTCCTTTTTTGCCGGTGAATCGTTTGAAATACTGTTTTTAGAACAAGTCCAAAATTAGTGAATAAAATCTTTTAATTCAATTTCCATTGAAACTTTTTAAAAAACGATTAAGAGTTAAGTGTAATAAGGGTTAAGAGAAACGTTATTCGTTATTCGTTAATCGGATATTAGTTGAATTGTTGAATGGTCAAATGGGATATTGGAACTGGGAACTTGGAACTGATACGGCAATCGGACGCGATCTTTCACATTATTGGGCAAAAACGATTTCAACTCAATAGTTCGTCAAATGGTCATTTCTAAAGTGGCACCCTTCCATGTTGAAAATCCCGAGCATCAGGGCGGTAGCAGGAAGGCCGGGGATGGGTTAAAAAGATGGCATGTCAAAAGTAGCGGAACGAAGTGGAGTGCGGCAATACTTAACATTATTTAGGCCACTCCCTTAACAATAGGCCGTTGCCGCTTTTGAGGGGATTGCTTCCCCCGACTTCGTCGGGATCGCAATGACATGACTGGGAATCACATCAATTAACGGACGCACACAACCGCCTGCACAAACAATGATTCACGAATAACGAATAACGGATATACGAATAACGATTTTTACCATTCACCTATTAAACCATTCAACAATTCAACCAATTCCCAATTCCCAGTTCCCAGTTCCCAGTTCCCAGTTCCTAACATCCCATTCAACTCTTAACCCTTAACCTCCTCCCAATTCCCAGTTCCCAGTTCCCAGTTCCTAACATCCCATTCAACTCTTAACCCTTAACTCTTAACTCTTAACTCTTA
Source organism: Calditrichia bacterium (assembly GCA_027039465.1). Classification (GTDB taxonomy): domain Bacteria; phylum Calditrichota; class Calditrichia; order Calditrichales; family Calditrichaceae; genus Caldithrix. Next base: position 2,110 of record JALWEA010000034.1, read on the forward strand.
ACTCTTTACCCTCCTCCAAATCCCCGACCCGGAATAAATTTTCTTCGAAATTCATTTTGCAATTATGGGTGCAAGAGTGTAAATTAATAAAATCAAATGAAGTTTGTAACTTTAATAAAATCAACAAGTAAACAATTTACCTGAAAAGAGTGCCCGGAAGGAGCGATTAACTTTGTCATTCGTGCATTTGCATAATCATACACATTATTCTTTATTGGACGGCGCCGCCAAAATAAAAGAAATGGTTGAGCGAACGGTTGAGCTGGGAATGAATGCGCTTGCGATTACCGACCATGGAAATTTATTCGGTGTTTTGGAATTTTACGACGCGGCCAAAGCCGCAGGTATTAAACCCATTTTAGGCATGGAAGCCTACATTGCCCCTCGCGAGCACACATTGCGCAAACAGGTGGACGGCGAAAGCACTTCCTACCATTTGGTTTTACTAGCCAAAAATCAAACCGGCTTTAAAAATTTAATGCGTCTTTCTTCCATTGCGTTTTTGGAAGGCATGTATTACAAGCCACGCATCGATAAAAAATTATTGCGCGAATACTCGGAAGGGCTGATTGCTACCTCCGCCTGCATGAAAGGGGAAGTGGCTTACAAATTACGTCAGGGCGATCGCACCCGGGCCATTAAAGCGGTTGAAGAGTATTTGGATATTTTCGGAGATGATTTTTATTTAGAGATTCAAGATCATCATATCCCGGAGGAGTCGGTTGTTTATCCCAAGATTTATGACCTAGCCAAGGAAATGGGCGTGCCGGTTATTGCCACCAATGACAACCATTATCTGCGCAAGGGCGATCACGAGGCGCACGATATTTTGCTCTGTTTGCAAACAGGCAAAGATCGGGATGATCCCAATCGCATGCGCTACGGTACGGAAGATTTGTACCTGAAGTCTCCGGATGAGATGTTCCAGCTTTTTAAGGACAAGCCCGAAGTGCTGGAACGTACCATGGAAATTGCCGAAAAAATCGATCTTGAAATAGATTATTCCAAACGTTATTTACCCGAATTTCCCATCCCCAAAGAAGAAGGTAATATTGATGCGAACGAATATTTGCGGCGTTTGACCTATCGCGGTGCCGAACGGCGCTACAAACAATTGGATGAAAAGATTAAAGAGCGCATCGAATTCGAGCTTGGGGTCATCAAGCAGATGGGCTTTGCCGGATATTTTTTAATTGTGCAGGATTTCATTCAAGCCGCGCGCCAAAGAGATATTCCCGTAGGATTGGGTCGCGGTTCGGCTGCCGGAAGTATTGTGGCCTATTGCTTGGGCATCACCCAATTGGATCCTTTGCGTTATGACCTGCTGTTTGAGCGCTTTTTGAATCCGGAACGTGTTACCATGCCCGATATTGACATCGATTTTTGCGTGGAACGCCGCGATGAAGTTATTGAATATGTGCGGGAAAAATACGGCCGTAAAAATGTCGCCCAAATCATTACCTTTGGTACCATGGCCTCGCGCGGCGTTATTCGCGATGTAGCCCGTGTGCTGAAAATTCCTATTCCTCAGGCCGATGCCATTGCCAAAATGATTCCGGTTAAGGGTGCCAAACCCATGCATTTGAAAGACGCCATTCGGGAAGTACCGGAATTGCATGAGTTGGCCGAGAGCGATGATATTCGTTTGAAAGAGCTCTTTAAATATGCGCAGACGCTGGAAGGCATTGCGCGCAACACATCGGTTCATGCCGCGGGCATTATTATTACGCCCGATGACATCGTCAATTATTTGCCCTTGTACAAAAATAAGGACGGCGATATTACCACCCAATGGACCATGGGCTATGCCGAAAAGATCGGTCTGCTGAAAATGGACTTTTTGGGGCTGCGCAATTTGACGGTTATTCAAAAAGCGGAAAAAATGATCAGTCGCCGCCTAGGCAAAGAGTTCAAGGTCATGGATGTGCCTCTTGATGACGAAGAGACCTTCCGGCTGTTTGGCGAAGGGCGAACCGTGGGCGTCTTCCAGTTTGAAAGTTCCGGCATGCAGGAATATCTGCGCAAACTCAAACCCAACCGCATCGAAGATTTAATCGCCATGAATGCCCTGTATCGTCCAGGACCCATGAGCATGATTGACGATTTTATCGATCGCAAATTCGGCCGTAAAAAAATCGATTATTTACATCCCAAGTTGGAACCGATTCTGAAAGAAACTTATGGCATCATTGTTTATCAGGAACAGGTGATGCGTATTGCTTCGGAATTGGCCGGATTTTCGCTGGCGCAAGCCGATTTAATGCGTCGCGCCATGGGTAAGAAAAAAGCCGATGTCATGGCTCAGCAAAAAGAGCTGTTTGTTAAAGGCTGTCTGGAAAACGGTATCGATGAAAAAGTGGCCAAAAAAGTTGCCGATATGATCGAGCGCTTTGCCAAGTACGGTTTCAATAAATCGCATTCGGCCGCTTACGCCATCATTGCCTACCAAACCGCCTATTTAAAAGCCCATTATCCGGCTGAATTCCTGGCGGCCAACTTAACTAGTGAAATCGGCAATGCGGATCGGGTGGTTGTGCTCATGGACGAATGCCGCAGTCTCGGTCTGAAAATCAAACCGCCGGACGTTAATTACAGCGAAGGCCATTTTGTCCCAATCGGCAAGAATGAAATCGCCTTTGGTATGGAAGCGATCAAGAATGTGGGCGGCGGTGCCATTGCGGCCATTGTGGAAGCGCGAAAGAAACACGGGCCTTTCAAAACCATTTTCGATCTGTTGGAAAATGTGGATTTGCGTTCGGTCAACAAAAAAGTGCTGGAAAGTCTGATTCAGGCCGGAGCATTGGATTCGTTGGAAGGCAATAGGGCCCAGTTGTTTAATTTTATTGAAACCGCGCTTGAATTTGCCCAAAATTTGCAATCGCGTAAAAATAAGCATAAAAACCAGCGCAGCTTATTTGAACTAGTCGGGGAAGAGGAGCAGCGAAAATCGATCACCTATCCCAAGTTGCCCGATGTGCCGGACTGGCCCACGGCGGAAAAACTGAAAAAAGAAAAAGAGCTTTTGGGCTTTTACATTTCAGGGCATCCTTTGCAGCCGTACAAGCCGATTATTGAATTGTACGCAACCGATATTGAAAAATTGCGTGAGAAAAGCAAGGCCGGCGCCAACGGTCCGCGCTGGATTTACATTGCCGGACAAATCACGGATTTGCGTACGCTTTACGATAAAAAACAGCAAAAAATGGCCTTTGTTAAGATCGAAGATTTTCACCGCCAATACGAAGTGGTGGTTTTCGGATCGGTCTTTCCGCAGTTCGAACCGCATTTGCAGGCCGACCGGATTGTCTTCGTACAGGGACGTTTGAATTCGGATTTGGAAGACAATGTGATTAAGCTGATCGGCGAACGGATTTTCCCTATCGAGTCGGTTCCTGAAAAGATGACCGAGTCCATTGCTTTGCAAATCAAACCGGATGATTTGGATGAAACGAAAATCCATCATTTGAAAAACGGCCTGAAAACCAGTCCCGGTAATACCCGTTTGTTTTTTGAAGTGGATTTGAATAACGGCCATCCCTATCG
>JALWEA010000035.1 GCA_027039465.1 Calditrichia bacterium
GCAAAAAGAAAAGGAATATCGCGAAAAATTCGCCAATCCGTTTTTAGCGGCCGAAATGGGATACATCGATGAGGTCATTGAGCCTCGTTTTACGCGTCGGCGTATTGTCCAGGCTTTGCACATGCTTGAAAATAAAGTGGAAACGAATCCGGCAAAAAAACATGGAAATATACCGTTATAATTCGTAAACTCGGTTTCGAATTGAACGAAGGCTTAGGTTCGGAGTTAAATAAATATTCTTACTAAACGGACGCTATCGTCCGTTTATTTGCAATAACGCAGTGAATTGAGAAAAAGGAATATCCGGATTGGAACGTTTAAGATATTATGAAGGTAAATTTCGGGCTGCCGACAAAGTTACCGTTATTTACCAATTTATCGTAGCCGTTATCATTATTTTTAATTATAAACACATACCGTTTCATCGGTCTTTTTTAACGTTACATTTCCTACTCATCATTGCCGTCGGTGTTTTACCGTTTTTGAAGCGTAATCCGGTTGTCAATTGGTTGCGTGTTTGGAATCAAATCTTTATCCTTCCTTTTAACTTTTTCGAATTACACTTTTTGGTACATAATGTACACCCGAAAGACATGGATGCCATTTTAATCCGTATTGATCATTTTTTGTTCGGTGTGAATCCTACGATCTGGTTGGAAAAAATTCAATGGCCCGTTTTAACGGAATATCTCCAATTGGCCTACAGCAGCTTTTATTTTTTGCCGCTAATTCTGTTTATTTTGCTTTACCGATGGGGTAGAATGGAATCCTTTGATTATTTCGCTTTTATTATTGTTTACGGATTTTATCTTTCGTATTTGGGATATTTTTTAGTACCCGCTTTGGGGCCGCGATTTGCTTTGGCCGATTTACATAATGCTCCGCTGAAGGGACTGTGGCTTACGACGCATTTGCAGAACTTACTCAATTCTCTTGAAAATGTTCAAAGGGATGCATTCCCGAGCGGTCATACGGCCATGACCGTATTGACCATGTATTTTGCCGCCAAATACACTAAAAAATATTTTTACGTTTTACTGATCATTGGAAGCAGTTTGATTTTTGCGACGGTTTATTTGCGTTATCATTACGTTATTGATGTTATTGCCGGTTTCGTTTTGGCTTACTTTGTAGTCGTAACAGGGCCGTTGGTTTATCGCTGGTTGAATGCATTGCAATTAGTACCTTACGGGAGATTGAAAAATGTGGCTGGAGAGCAATGATCTTCGCTTAAATTTGGTCAAAGCAAAGGCCGATCCGGAGCTTAGGCAGTTGCAAGATCAGTTACCCGAATGGTACAATTTAAGCGAAAAAGTCTGGTACGCCGAAAATATGCCGGATCGGATGACGTTCAAAATTATTTATCGTGACAAAGCCGTTGGTGCGGCCGAATTGGTTAACATTCGATGGTACAATCACAAATCCGAAGTACGTATCTGGCTGTTGCCCGAAGCGCGGGGGAAAGGGCTCGGCAAGGCTGCTTTAAAAATGTTAATGGACTTAGCCTTCAATACATTAAATTTCCACCGCCTGGAAGCGGAAGTGTATTCTTTTAATACCCAATCGCTTAAATTAATAGAACAATTGAGATTCCGAAAAGAAGGCGTATTGCGTGAAGCGAAATTTTTTAATGGCCAATACCACGATATCCTACGGTTTGGCATTTTAAGGCAAGAATACTTAAATTTAAAATCTGCGAATGAATGACTGTGGTTTAACGAAGAAAGTCTGATGGTTCTATGATAGAGACTTTGATTTCACTTACGATTATCGGTTTTCTGGCCGGTTTTTTCTTCTCTATGCCCGTTGCCGGGCCAATAAGCATTTTGGTCGTCTCTTTTACCTTGCATGGACATCGCAAACGCGGGATGATGACGGCGCTTGGTGCCGCTATTGTCGATTTCTTTTATATTTTCGTTGCTGTTTTCGGATTCACCAAATTGATTATACGATACAAATTCAGCATTCCTTACATTTTGCTTATCGGTTCCGTCTTTATCTTCTATATCGGTTACAAGCTATGGAAAACGCATGTTCATTTTGATGAAGAAGAGGAGAAGGTGGTTTTAAAAGGCCGTCTGTTTGCAATGGCCAAAGGCCATCATAGCTTTTTGACCGGTTTTTTTGTGAATTTACTGAATCCCACGCTATTTATCGGTTGGCTGGTGTCCTCATTTGTGATTTTATCCTTTGCAGCTTCACACGGTATTAATGTGGGCGGCATGGAAAATATTTTTTACCAAAATGTGGAAGAAATGAACAATGCTTCCAATCCGCTCATTACTTCCGGGCATGAAAAAGATTTGATTAAAAACTACAAAAGCAATCCCAAAATAAAAGCCAAACAAGTGCGTCCAAAATTGTTCTACCAGATACTTAACAGTACCGCCTATTCCGGTTCGGTTGCCATTGGATCTATTTTTTGGTTTTATTTGCTATCCGGATTTTTATGTAAGCACAAAGAAAAAATATCGGTCAAAGTTTTTAACCATCTAATTCATGCGCTGTCGATTTTAATGGTTCTTTTAGGAGTGCTTCTTGTTTATCAGGCGGCACAAATGCTTAATCTTTTTCATTTTACTTAAGGCGTTTCTCTGTTGAAAATTTAAATAAATGCATACATTTTAAGAGGTAACGCTATGAAAGCGATCAATCCTAAAAACAACGAGCTCATCCGGGAATATCCCGAACACACTGAGGAAGAAGTTTTAAAAATAATCGGTTTGGTACAAACGGCACACGACGAGTGGCGAAAGGTGCCCTTTACAGTACGTGCGGAAAAGATGCACAAAGCGGCTGAAATATTGCGATCCCGAAAAGAAGAATTTGCACGCCTTATTAGCGATGAAATGGGTAAAATTATCCGGGAATCCGGAGCGGAGGTGGAGAAGTGCGCCTGGGTTTGTGATTATTACGCCGATAATGCGGAAACTTTTTTATCCGATGAACCCGTGCAAACGGATGCCCGTGAAAGTTACGTGGCCTTTGATCCGCTCGGTGTGGTATTGGCCGTAATGCCCTGGAATTTTCCGTTTTGGCAGGTGTTCCGCTTTGCCGCTCCGGCATTGATGGCTGGTAACGGAGCCGTATTAAAACATGCCTCCAATGTTCCTGGCTGCGCTTTGGCGATTGAGGGAATTTTTCGAGAGGCCGGTTTTCCGGAGCATTTATTTCGTTCTTTGTTGATTAAACCTTCTCTAATTCCAAAGGTTATTAATGATTCCCGCATAAAAGCGGCCACTTTAACAGGAAGCGAACCGGCCGGCGCCGCCGTCGCTTCGTTAGCCGGACGTAATATTAAAAAAACCGTTTTGGAATTGGGCGGATCCGATCCGTTTATTGTTTTGGATGATGCCGATTTGCAAAAATGTGTAACTACGGCCGTCCAGGCTCGTATGATAAATGCTGGACAGAGTTGCATTGCGGCCAAGCGGTTTATTGTGGTCGAAAGTCGGTTAAAAGAATTTGAGGATATGTTTACCTCGCAAATGGCCGCGTTAAAGTTGGGCGATCCACTTGATGAATCAACGGATGTGGGGCCGCTGGCGCGTGAAGACCTGGTTCGGGAAATCGAGCGACAGGTAAATGCCTCTGTTGCCGCCGGAGCAAAATTACTTTTGGGCGGCAAACGGAAAGAAGGTGAAGGCGCTTATTATCTGCCGACTGTTTTAACCGGTGTAAAAGCGGGTATGGCTGTTTTTACCGAAGAAACCTTCGGGCCGGTTGCCACGATAATTCCCGTTAAAGACGAAAATGAGGCGATTGCCGTGGCCAATGATTCGGAATTCGGCTTAGGCGCCAGCTTGTGGACAGCAGATATCGAAAAAGGGAAAAAGTTGGCGCGGGAAATTCAAAGCGGTTCGGTTTTTATTAACGGTATGGTTAAATCCGATCCGCGCCTGCCGTTCGGCGGAATTAAAAAGTCGGGTTACGGTCGGGAATTGTCTCATTACGGAATCAAGGAATTTGTTAATATTAAAACGGTCTGGATCGGTTAAAGTCCTTTGAACAGTAAAGTGGCACAATTATTGAAATTATATTTTTCGGATGTTCGAAGTTCCGGTTGCCTTAAGATCGGAGTTTTAAAAAAGGAATATTCGGCCAAGGATTGTCGTCGGTGCACATTTGAAATCCATTAAAATATCGGATTAAATGGAAAGAAACGAATTTTCAACAGGAACGCGATTACTTAATTTTACCATGGGGCTGATCAGCATCTTTCTGATTGTTTGGGTGCTGTCTATCGGTCAGGTGATTATTGTCCCGTTTTTAGTGGCTTTGTTCTTGGCCTTTATTCTTGATCCGATCGTGCAATTGTTCGTGCGTTTTAAAATACCAAATATTCTGGCCGTTTTGATTACCTTGTCTCTTGCTTTTGTTATTTTATATCTTTTAGGACTTTTGGTTTACGCCAATGTACAAATTTTCGTGGATCAGTTCCCTAAATATCAGGCCCGTATGCTGGAATCCCTTGATAACTTCATGAAACAGATGACGCATATTCTCAATCAGCAGAAATATCAAATTTATCTGGATCGAAGAACATGGTCGCAAATCGATTGGATTTCGGCCATTCGTAATTTGGATATTGCCAAATACGTCTTTAACAGCCTCGGCTCGTTTCTAACGTTTCTAGTCAAAACGGTGATCGTGATTATCTTTTTGGCTTATTTTTTAATGGGCAAACGCAATATTGATGTTAAGGTAAGATTGGCGTTTGATCATGCCCAGGCGGAACGCATTATTACAATTTTGAACAGCGTTACCACTCAGGTACAGAAATATCTTGGTGCCAAAACATTAGCCAGCGCAATTTTAGGCGGATTAAGCATCATTATTCTGCTTTTATTCGGTTTGGATTTTGTTGTATTTTGGGGATTCCTGATTTTTCTTTTTAATTACATCCCAAACATCGGGTCAACCATTGCCACTTTGTTACCGGCTTTATTCAGTTTGGTGCAGTTCGGCTCATTCGGTAAGGCTTTCTGGATTTTGGTTTCCATCACTCTTTTACAAGCTTTCATGGGGAATGTTGTTGAGCCGCGTTTAATGGGGCGCTCTTTGAATTTAAGCCCGTTAATGGTAATTGTTTCGTTAATTTTCTGGGGCTATTTGTGGGGTGTTGCCGGATTAATTTTGGCGGTTCCGATTTTAGCGATTTTAACCATTGTGTTTGAAAATATTCCCGAATTACGCTTCCTAAGTGTTTTTCTGCGCGGTAAAGGTAATTAAAAAATCTTGCGTTCCTTATTTTCCGCCGGATTTTATTGATGTCCTCGCATCCAATATTTGCTTGACCTTCAATAAACCAATAATCGACATGGCGTCTTTGATTTCTCCGGAAAGCACCATTTCCCAAGCTTGCTCAAACGGTAATTTGCGTGTTTCGAGTTTTTCGGTTAAATCGGGATTTGTAATCCCTTGTTGCAAATGTTCGGCTAAATAAAGGTAAGCGACTTCATTGGTAAAAGAATTGCTTGTGTAGGCCGTGCCCAAATAAGTCCACTGCAGGGCTATTAACCCTGTTTCTTCGCGCAACTCACGCTGAGCGCCGTCCCAAGTGGTTTCTCCGGGATGGCCGCCACCCTCTGGAATTTCCCAGCTAAAAACGTCCAAAGTGTAACGGTACTGACCGACCAAATAAGTGTAAC
>JALWEA010000036.1 GCA_027039465.1 Calditrichia bacterium
TTGAGGAACAAATCAAACGCATTCCCGGCGTGGAAATGGTCTCTTCGGTCAGCGGCACGGACAAGAGCGCGTCAACCAAAACCGACGAAGGCGAAAACACGGCGCGTATTACCGTTACGCTGAAGCCGTTCGGCAATATGGCAAGGGCGGAAGAACGGGTCATCCGGCGCATTCGGCAAATTTTTTCACGCCACTCCGGCATCGAAATGGACATCGCGCGTCCGGTGCTTTTTTCCTTTAAAACCCCGGTGGAAGTGCATTTAAAAGGTTTTAACCTGGGTAAACTTTTGCAATTGAGTCGAAAGCTGGAAAGCCACATGTCTCAAATTCCCGGTTTGGTGGATGTGCGCGCCAACATTCAGCGCGGCAATCCTGAAATCCAGATTTATTTTGATCGCCAGAAATTAGCCCGTTACGGATTGAGCGTACGCACGGTGGCTTCCATTCTGCGCAATAAGATTCAGGGCGATGTGGCCACCCGTTACAAAGAGGCGGATTGGCGCATTGACATTGTGGTGCGCCTGCGGGAGGCCGACCGCAAAAGCATCAACGACTTGCGACGCTTAATCATCAACCCGACCGGACGTATTCCAGTACCGCTGGAAGCCGTGGCGCAACTACGCATCAAAGAAGGCCCTTCGGAGATTCGTCGCATCGATCAGCAGCGGTCTGCGGTTATTACGGCCAATCTGCTGCCGGGATTCAAACTGAACAAAATCAACGAACGCATCTATCGGGAAATCCAAAAACTCAATCTGCCGGAAGATTTCAGCTACGAACTGGCCGGTCAAAACAAGGAAATGCAGACCTCCTTGAACAGCTTAATGCTGGCTTTGGCCCTGGCGGTTTTTTTGGTGTACATCGTAATGGCTTCCCAGTTCGAATCGCTTTTGCATCCCTTCATCATCATTTTCACCATTCCGCTGGCCATTATCGGCGTTATTATTTATTTGTGGCTGGTGGGCATCCCGTTAAGTGTGGTCGTGTTTTTGGGTATGATCATGTTGGCCGGTATTGTGGTTAACAATGCCATCGTTTTGGTGGATTACATTAATCACCTGCGCAAACGGGGATTGTCCAAAGAAGAGGCTATAGTGCAGGCCGGTAAAGTGCGTCTGCGTCCCATTTTAATGACCGCTTCCACCACGGTTTTGGGCCTGCTGCCCATGGCGCTGGGCTTTGGCGAAGGCGCGGAAATCCGTACGCCCATGGCCATTACCGTGATTGTGGGGCTGATTACATCTACGGTGCTGACGCTGGTGGTCATTCCTACGGTGTACCATTTGATGGTTAAAGAAAGAAGCCGCGGCGACCAACTCACCACGGAGAGCGGGGGTAACGCCTGATGCCCGAGCAGAATTTAAATCCCGATAAAAAAATTGGCTTTTTACCCAAAATCGCACTAACGCGTCCGGTTACGGTGGTCATGACGTTGTTAGCCTTTTTGGTGGTGGGATTTATCGCTTACGCTTACATGCCCGTTGAACTGATGCCTGCCGGATATTCGCCGCCGTTTCTGGGCGTTTGGGCGCCCTATCCCAACGCCAATCCCGAAGAGGTGGAGCAATTTATTGCCCAACCGATTGAAGAGGTGATTCGCACCATCAAGGGCGTACAGAGCGTGGAGACCAACAGTTTTACCGACGGTTGCTGGGCCTTTGTGCGCTTTAATCAGGGCACGGACATGGATTTGGCATACAGCCAGTTGCGCGACCGCATGGATCGGGTGAAGGCCGATTTGCCGGACGACATCGAGCGCATTTACATCCGCAAGTGGAGTAATGACGATCAGCCCATTATGTGGATTGCTTTGATTCCCGAAAAACCGTTGGACGATCCTTACTATTTTACCGAGCAGTTGTTCAAGCGCCCGTTGGAACGCATCGATGGCGTGGCCAATGTGGGTATCAGCGGTGCGGACGAAAAATCGGTTCTTATTTACATCAAACAAGATGCCATCCGCGGTTACAAAATCAATTTGTACAATGTCATCGAATCGTTGCGCCAGGACAATTTTTCCATGTCGGCCGGTTACATTCGTTCCGGCGGACAAAAAATTTACGTGCGATCCATCGGCAAATTCCGCAGTTTGGACGACATTCGCAACATTCCCATTAAAGGCGCCAACATTCAACTGAAGGACGTGGCAGACGTGCGCTACGATGTGCCCGAGCATACCTGGATTCAATACATCAACGGGAAACCGGCCATTCAAATCGCCATTTACAAAGAAGCGATGGCCAATACGGTTAAGTTGTGCGATGAAATCGATAAGAAACTGCATCGAATTTTACATGACAAACGGCTGAAAAATTTTAAAATGCAAATTCTGTTTGATCAGGGTAAGTACATTCGGGAATCGGTGGACAATTTAAAGAACACCGGCTTGTGGGGCGGTATTTTTGCCTTTTTGGTTTTGTATTTTTTTCTGCGCCGCTTCCGCATGACCCTGATTGTTATTGTGGCCATCCCGCTTTCCATTTTGATCAGTTTGATGGTGATTTACTTCATCGGTTGGTCGATGAATATCATTACCATGATGGGCCTGATGATCTCCATCGGCATGGTGGTGGACAATTCCATTGTGGTGCTGGAAAACATTTACCGCAAAAAGATGCAAGGCTACGATGTTAAGTCCGCGGCCACGCACGGCGCCAGTGAAGTGGCGTTGGCCGTAACCATGGCCACTCTGACCACCGTGGTGGTCTTTTTGCCGTTGATTTTAATGAACGATAAAGTGGGCTTTAGTTTTTACATGCTGCGCATCGGCCTGCCGGTCATTTTTTCGTTGCTGGCCTCGTTGTTGGTTGCTTTGGTTTTCATTCCTCTGGCCGCCAGCCGCATTGTCAGCAAACGCAAAGTCAGCGAGCCGATCTCGGTTCAAAAAGCCAATGTTTATTATCAACGGACACTAAAATGGGTGCTAACGCATCGGCTGGAAACCTTTTTGATTTTACTGTTGGTGGTCATTTCCACACGATTCGCAGCCATGCACGTGGGACGGACGGACAATGTAACAGGCAATATCAATGACTTTCGTTTAATGATCGATATGCCCGAAAATTATTCCCTGCAGGATGCAAAGAGAGTGGTAGATGCGGTTCAGGACAGTATTAAAGCCAAAGCGGCGCTGTACAATTTGAGCACCCTTGATGTGCGTTACCGGCACAATACCGCCCGCATCCACGTCTTTTTGAAACCGGAGAAAGCGCAGTCCTGGTACGAGGTTATTTTTAACGGAATTTTACACGAACTTGGTTGGAAACACAAACGTATTATGAATCGGGATCAGGTGGTGGAAGATGTTAAAAAGCGTTTGCCCGAATTTGCCGGTGTGAAATTCCGAACAACATGGCAGCAGCAGAGCGGCGACGAATCGTCTTCCCTTACGGTCAGTTTGTACGGCGACGATACGCGCAAGCTTTCCCAACTTGCCAAAGAAGTGGAACGTCGTTTGCGCACGCTGCCGGAGATCATCAGCGTGGAAACGGAGCAGGAACGCGGACAGGACGAAGTGCACATTTTGATTAACCGCGAACAGGCGCAAAAATACGGCATTTCACCCAAGGTAATTACGGGCACGATCATGTACGCTTTACGGGGCATCCAATTGCCGCGCTATCAAACTGCGGAAAAAGAAATCCGCATGCTCTTGCAGTTGCGCAAAGAAGACCGCAGAAATTTTGAACAATTGAAGAATTTAACGTTTTTCACCAAAAACGGACGGGAAATTCCTTTGGCAGCCGTAGCCCGATTGGAGGTTAAAAAGGGCTTCGGCGAAATTCATCGCGAAAACGGCAAAACCTATTTGAGCGTTAAGGCCAATACCACCAGCAAAAACATTTCAGCCCTGTACCAAAAAATTGATCGCGCCATGGCCGGATTCAAGATGCCTTACGGCTATTCCTGGTCAAAAGGCAAACGCTTCCGTCGTTTGAGCCAAAGCAGTCAAAGCATGATGTTTGCCATTATTTTGTCCGTTACTTTCGTCTTTTTGCTGATGGGTATTTTGTTCGAATCGTTTGTGCTGCCTCTTTCGGTGATTGTGTCCATTCCCTTCTCTTTTGTGGGCGCTTACTGGATTTTGTATTTAACCGGCACGCCACTGGACATGATGAGCCAGATCGGATTTATCATTCTGATCGGCATTGTGGTCAATAATGCCATTGTTTTGATTGACTTGGTGAATCGTCTGCGCCGCGAGGGCAAAAATCGCTTTGAAGCGTTGTTGGAAGGCGGCAAGAACCGTTTCCGTCCGATTTTGATGACCGCCTTTACGACCATTGGTGGTTTGATTCCCATGGCGGTGGGTACCACCAAAATGATCGGCATTCCTTATTCGCCCATGGGTCGCACCATTATCGGTGGTTTGATTTTTTCGACTTTGGTTTCCTTGATAGCCGTACCCTGGGCTTACACTTTGTTTGACGACATGCGGAACTACTTTAAACAGTTTTCTTTGGGGGTATTGGGAAAAAGGAAGCCGCGGCCCGATTCCGGAATTCAGGATGAGACGGCCATTGGGGACGTGTAAAAAGAAGAAAACCAAAACGGTAAATTACAAATTTATCCATGAAAATTCAAAATCGGATTTTAAGATTTCATGGTTCGACAGATGACGCATTGCGGCAACAAAAGTTGTTAAATCCTTTTAATATTCATGTTAAATAAGTACGCACTAATTTAACATAGAGTTAAAATTAGTCATATTTATGTGCTGATTCGGTACACCTGCCACAATTCCTGCGCCGTGCTTTGTAGCAAAGGCGCTAAGGCCATTAGACCCGTTTTGCCGATTTGCCTGCGCAAAGAATGCATCTCCGTTAACTTCTCTTTAATCTCCTGATCCCGTTCAACGGGAAACCCGGCCTCGCGCATGAGCAACAAGCCCTTTGCCCGCACGGCCAATTCCAGATGGAGACGCAAATAGCAGAACATATCCACAACCACCGATTCCGGAAATTGATCTTTCAAAGTCATTAAATACCGGCCGTATTTGGTGTCGGCAAAACGTCCGGCCTGAATCTGCTCCAAAAGCCAGACATCCACATCCAGACCGATCTCCAGCCATTCACGCAGCAGATGCTCACTTCGCAAATACACCAAAACAAAAATAATCGGTAAAACAATCAGTTGCAGCAGGGTTTGCGCAACGGGAGAGAAAATAAAATGATTAAAAAAGGAATGCACCGCAACGGCTAATAGCAATCCCGGCAAAAAGGCCGGGAAAGAAATGTGAGGTCGCCTGTCCGACAACGCTTTGGTAATCACGGCAAAAAAGGCCGTACTGCCGCCATGCATGATTGCCGTACCAAGGCCCCGAATCGTCCAGAGCAACAAATTATTATTGTGCACCAAGCTGAGGTAATACCAGTTTTCCAGCATTGCAAATCCGGCGCCCACGGCAAAGCCCAAAATGGCCGCATCAACCAAAAAACCGATCTTGTGTTTGGAAAACAAGTAAATAAAGATCAAGGCTTTTAAGGTCTCTTCCACCAGCGGAGAAATATAGCGCGTGAAAATGGCATTGCTTACAGAGAGCCAATGAAAGAGCTCCGAATTGATCACAAAACTACCCGCAGCCGCACAAAGGCCCCAAAAGAATAAGCCCAAAATCAACGGCCAACGCGTTAGCTTAAAACTATCGAGCCAGATCAGGGCTAATAAAAATAGCAATACCGGCGACAGGCTAATAATAATTTTGAACGGAACCATCATAAAATTTTCAACGAAATCATGATTTCATCGCTTGGGCACTGGTGCATTTCGTAAGCCCTGGCCCATCCAAACGATAAGGTGACATTCAGATGGGAGAGCATGACAACTCTCCAGTTAATTTGCAGTCCGGTGTCCAGTAATGCGCGGCGATTTGCTTTGTAATCCGCATTGGTTACAATCCCTCCCGAAAAGAACGCCAATCGCAGCCAGGTAAAATAAAACGACGGAACGCCAAATCGCCTGAAACGCAACGGCGGTAAATCCCATTCGCTTAACAGTTTGGCGTAATTGGTGCCCCCTACCGCATTTAGGTTTACTCCGGGAAAACTGTAAAATTCACGGTAACGATTGACCTGCCGGTGGTCGATCCAATTATTGCCAAAACCGCCAAAATAAAAATTGGCAAACGGTTCGTTTCGCCGCCCGAAAGCGAATCCCGCGGAGCTTCTGAACCAGAGCGAAGAGTGATTCAAAGGAAGCAAAAAGCCGTAATCCGCCTCTGTGTGTATCGAAGGAAACCATTTTCGGCTGTAATTGGCCGAAAGAGTCAAACGCCACTGCCGGCCTTTTTCGTACTCCACGGCACCTAACGAACGCAACAGGTACGAATAGTCCCAAACTGTTTTAAAGATAAGCAATTTTTTGGCAGATGCCGAAATATTTTGATAGTCCGGTAGTTTTTCCAGTCCGCCGAAGCCAAAGGCCTGAACCGTGTACTTGAAAATTTCCGGTTTATCGTTAATGAAATAATGTTCGTATTGCAATCCTAAATAATAACCTTTGCGGCTGACTTTGGTCGGGCCGAACAGATCGTAAAAATCGGCGCGATTGTAAGCGGCGCTCACTTTCCAGGGCCAGTGATTGTATGTGAGTTCCGCGTGCAGCTTTTCATCATTTTTTAAGGTTGGCGCCGGCGCGTAAGAAAGAGACAAGGTAAAATCGTCAAAGCCCAAAGGATCGCTAAATTGGCTGCGTATTCCAAAGGCTGCATAATCTTTGTAACCCCGAATAACCGGAAAAATCGAAGCCGGTCTTATCTGTTCTAACGGTTTGTAATCCCCGGAAGCTTCAAATAAAGTATCGATTTTAACCGTGGCCGGCGAAGGCGCCTTCCATGTTTTAACAATGGGATATTTCTCCACCACGGCCTGGCCTAAAAAACGTACGGCGCTGACATCCTTTTGAACTTTAACGGGAATTACGCCGGGCAGAAATCCTTTGCCGGTGTATTTGAAAACGATGAGCGAATCCTTTTTGTAGGGCAGCGGGCGGAAAAATCCGCTTTCGCAATTGGACACAATGTCCATTTGCCGCGTCTTAAAATCGTAACGCCAGATGTTGGACACGCCGGTGTAATAGGAAGACCCGTAAAGAAAACGACCGTCCGGCGAAAAAACAAAATTGGAAGGCGCGGTGTTTTCGAATTCGTACAATACTTCAAAATTGCTGTTGCCCGCCAGCAGCGAATCAACAGGCAGCCGAATAAGGCGTTGCCGGCCGTCCACTTCAATAAAGGAAGCCGCTAAGTATTTTCCGTCCGGCGAAATATCCAAATCGAAAATATCCTTGCCGTAGGGTAAACTCAAAATTTCCTGCCAGTCACGGTAGGGCGGTAAAAATCGCACTAAATGCGAAATGCCGTTGTGGTGCTGAACGCCCCACAGCGAATGATCATGGCGGTTTAAAACCAGGTCGCCGCAGCGCGTGTTTTTTAACAGGGTGGTTGATCTTTTCGTGCGCAAATCAAACATTTTTAAACTGCGCCAGCCGTGGCTGTTATTAGCCGAATAGTAGAATTTTTCATCTTGCGGATCAAAGGCCAAAAAGGTAACGTAATACAAAGCGGGCGTGTGTACCTCGCACAATTTCCCGATGTGCCCGTCGCGCAGATCGATGGCCGCAATTTGCGCCAATTGTCCAGGATAGTTAATGGCCGCGTACATTTTTTGCCTGGCGGAATCGATAAAGCAGCGCGAAACGGAACCCAGGGCTTGCCGACTAAGAGGGCGAAATGATGTAATCGGAAAACGGCGCAGGCTGTCTAGATTGGCCTTTTGCCATCGGTGTTCCCAGCGAATCCAATCGCGCCACACCCGAGCCAGGTCTTTTTTAAAAATCCGTTTGAAATCGCTGGAAAAATAGCGCTTGCTCTGTTTGCTGCGATTAAACCAGGCCAGCGTCTTTTGCGGGCCGTAACGATAAGCAAGGTAAGAAACAAAGCGCGTGCCGTATAAATAGGAAATGGCGCCAATCTGAAAATCGATGGTCGTGCCTTCGGATTCCAGACCGACCACGTCGTAAAAGTAGGCGCTGTCCAACACCATGGTGCGGAAGACCATTTCATCGTATCCGCCGAGAGCGCGTCCTAATCCGCCGGACATCCAGGTTTCCATGAAGACGGCAATGCCTTCGTGGTACCAACGCGGGCAATACCAGCGCGGATTGGTTAAATAGCTGTAGAGCATGGTTTCCGGCGCCTCGGCAATAGGAATGACCTTTCCTGCAAACAGCCTGCGGAAAAATCGATCGACCGGAGCGGGTTTGTCAATGGTCACCATGTGGGTCAGTTCATGGTGCATCAGCCAATTCATGCGTTCGTTAGCGGGTTGCGTTTCGAAAACATAGTCAAAAGGTTCCAAGCCGATGTTCAGAAAATTCCAGGGCATGGTTGAGGTACCGCCGTGGCCGTAGTCATCCAAATCGGTGAGTAAAATGGTGGCTTTTTCCTGTGGCGTGTAATTGAAAATCCGGCAATGAAATTTAAGCGAGTTTTCAAAACATCGCGCCAGATGGGTGGTGATGTAGGCATGTTGCTGATCGTAATAGATTAAACGCAAGTGCTTTGTTTCGCGATATTTAAATTGCGCCCTGAGGGTACGGTTAAATGTCAGGACTAAAAAAAATCCCGCCAAAAGGGTGAATGCAAATGCGCTATTTTTAAAAAGAAATGAAAAAATTCTCATTTTTAGATGCTCCCGAAACGGAAAGAAGGAGATCAAAAATTGATCTCCTTCTCATTGAACCGAATGCTTCTTATTGACTAACGGCCATCATGTTCATTACGGCTGCGCGATTAGGAGCGGACAGCTTGTTTAACAAAGCAGCCCGATTTTCAAGCGCCAGCTTATTAAGCACGGCGGCCTTGTTGGCAATGGCCATTCGGTTCAAGATGGCAGCGCGATTGGGCGCGCTCAACTTGTTCCACATAGCCATCCGATTTTCCACAGCCAGTCGATTGAAAATGGCCGCTTTATTGGGCATGGCCATACGATTCCAGATAGCTTGCTTATTGGGTCTTGCCAGGCGGTTAAAGACCGCCAGCTTATTTTCCACGGCAATTTTGTTGAAGATCGCAGCTTTTTCTTTGACAGCTAACTTGTTCCAGATAGCCTGACGATTTTCCGCAGCCAACTTATTATTTAAAACGGCCGCTCTGTCAGGTACGGACAATTTGTTCAGTACCGCCGCACGATCCGGTGCGGAAAGTTTGTTCAGCAAGGCCGCTTTGTTGTCGGCCGATAGCTTATTCCAGATGGCCGCCTTGTTTTCAGCAGACAACTTATTCAGGATGGCAGCCCGATCTTCGGCTGCAAGTTTGTTCCAAACGGCTTCTTTGTTTTCCACGGCCAGCTTATTCCAGATCGCCGCTTTATTTTGCGCACTCAGCTTATTTAAAACCGCTACTCTGTCGTTCATAGCCAACTTGTTAAATACAGCCGCTTTGTCTTCATCGGTCAGCATATCCCACACTTGCGCCTTTTTGGAATCGGGCAGGACGCTCAGCTTTTGACCCAATGCCAAGTCTTTTTCACTGATTTGTTGCGAACGGTATTTCTTCACCTTACCGATCGTTCCGCTAAGCTCGTCCTCTTTTGGCCAGGGATAAATAAAAGCAAAATACAGCACGGCAACAATTAAAACGGTCAGACCGCTTAGCAGCCATACGGAACGTTTGTTCGATTGTTCTCTCATGACAACCTCCCTTCTTTAATGATTTTTAAAACAAACCGTTTACCGGTCTCATTAAAAATACATTTCAAAAAGGGAAAGGTTGGTGGAAAGAGGATGGGTGGTTTGAACAGGTTGCTTCGGATTTAACGATCCTGCAATGGGTGGTTGAAAATTTTCAATGGATCGACGGATTCAATTATCCCTTCAGTACAACATTTTTGCAGGTGAATTTCTAATTACCCGGATTTGAAAATATGGGCCATGGGCATCCCATCGCTCTGCGATAAGATAAACATGGTTTTTAAAAATCGTCCCGCCAGGGGCGATTTGCCCATAGCTCGCAAATTCATTTGTAGGAATAGATTATATTTTTTTGCTTGCCCTACAATTTTGGAATATATTCAGAATGTAGGGCAAAAGAGAGAATACCGTATGGGAATAATTTCAGATATATTAAAAGATGAATATGAGCGATTAAAAACGCTTGAAACGCAATATTTAGATAAATTAAAAGATTTACCCAAAGGATCTTTGTCCAAGCGCAAACGTTCCGGAAATACTTATCTATATTTAATGTACCGCGCAGGAAATAAAGTCATCACTAAATATGTCGGTCGAATTGATTCGGAAAAATCTATACAATTGATAAAACAGGTGGAAAAAAGAAAACAAATAGAAGAAAAACTTCGCCAGGTCAAGAAAGATTTAAATGAACTCAAAAAAACTATTAAAAGATAATAGATACCTCTTTTTTAAAGAAATTATCTCTATTTTAAATCAGGCAGGCGTTTTGTCTTATTTGATTTTAATTGGCGGGTGGTGTTTATATGTTTATCGGGAATATTTTAGAAATGATCCGCAAATTCCATTGTTACGTACAGCAGACATAGATTTTTTGATCCCTCGACCTTTGAAAATTAAAAATGGGATTGATGTCCACACCTTATTAAAAAACAAGGGATTTGATGTACAATTTTCTCATCCGGCAGGATATATTAAATATGTACACCCACAGATCGAAATAGAATTTCTAACTCCGGAAGTAGGTAAAGGAAGCGAAAAACCTTTTTTAGTAAGGCCGCTCAATTTAAGTGCGCAGCAACTTCGATATTTAACAATATTACAAAATTATACCATGGAAGTCTTAGTAGATGAAGACAAAATAACAGTGCCGGAGCCCTCGGCTTTTGTCTTACATAAATTGTTACTGAGTTTCAAGCGGAATAGAACCGAAAAACGCGAAAAGGACTTACGCACAGCCATTGATCTTGGAGAGTTTCTTTTGCACAAAGAGGATCAGAGAGTTCAAATAAAAGAAATTTTTGAATCTTTCCCAAGACCCTGGAAAAGAGATATACTTAAAGTCATTGAGAAAAAGTTTCAACCATTAACTGAGTTATTAAAAGAAGGCTGAATCGAGTAATAATTCATTTTATTTTACGAAAAACAAATTTCCGTACCAAAATTTGCCCGTCCCAAACGGGACGATCTGGTATTCATTACGCCCATTATTTTGCATTCCAACAAATCCGTTTTTCAACTGGCCATTCGGAATCCCCCGTCAAAAAATGATCTTTTTCCGGAAAATAACCTTCCCCCCGACATCTAAAGAGGTGGAGAGTTGGGCAGAAGGTTTGAGATGTTGAAAATTAAAATCAATGGACAATTTTTGCTGACTGTTGATTACGATTTTGCCCGCTTTCTGTTTTAATTCGTAAAAACCGACAGCACGCGGTTCAATGGCTTTCAACATCACCGTTTTCGGATCGTATTCAATGGTCAGGGTGACTTTTTCCTGCGGTTTTAAGATAACATTCAATTTGGAAAGCCCTGACCCGGAGGTAAGTTCCAACTTCCCGGTAACGGCCGGTAATTCGATGGGAATGGTTTGGGTTTCAACTTTCATGGTGCCTGTAACCGGCAAATTCTCATATTGCTGAAAATTTGTCGTTTGCCATAAAATGATCAGGAATATCAGTCCGCTCAGCACCACGCCAAAGGCAAAAGCGTAAGCCGGGCGGACGGTAATCCCCTTAAACCATTTACCAAAAACCGAACCGAGGTAAAATTTTGTATGGCCGCTCTTCGGCGCGTATCGACGGGTATCTAATTGGTTCATAATTTTTGCTTTTAAAGACGAGGGCGCTTCTACCTGCGGTACCTGCCTTAGCCAATCATTCATTTTTTGCATTTGCTCAAAATAGCGCCGGGCTTCTTCATTATTTTGCAAATATTCCTCCAACCGGCGCCGTTCTTCGTCCGAGAGTAAGCCATCCAGATCGCGATTAATCAATTCTTTTATTTTTTCATCCATCATGGTAAATATCCCATTTTTTCCATAGCCTCTTTAAGAAGTTGTCGAGCCGTGTACAGTCGCGATTTAACCGTTTTTTGCGGAATGCCCAAGAATCCGCTGATCTCCTGATACGAAAAACCCTGAAAATGTTTGAGTACAATCAAAATCTGCAAAGCCGGGTCAAGTGTTTCCAAAGCTTTACGTAAATTTTCATTTAATTCCAATGTCCGGTAATCTTCTTCGGGATTTTTGTCCCGTGCTACCATGTCGTTTGGCAACGGTTCCAGGCGCTTTTTTTGCTTTAAATAATTCAGCGTCTCATTAATGGCAATGCGATAGAGCCAGCTAAAAAATTTCTGTTTCAAATTAAAACGATTCAAATTCTCATAAGCTTTGACAAACGCTCGTTGCGTCAATTCCTCCGCTTCATCCCAATCATGTACCATGCGGTAAACCGTATTAAATATCGGTTGTTGGTAGCGTTCGACCAAAAGCCCGAAAGCGTTTACGTTCCCCTTCAGGCAATTTTGCACAAATTTGTTATCTGTTTCTTCTACCATAAATACAACCGAAACATAAAATAGTTTTCATGGATTGCTTTTAAAAAAAATCTTGCATCGGCCTTTTTGATTCGCTAAATCTTCGGCTCCAATTTATTCGATTTTAAATATTAAATCGAAACCCGCATATTTGAAAATTTCACGAATGTGCCGATTAAGATTCTTGAGAATTAATTCATGCCCTTCTGATTTCAGCCGTTTTTGCGTTTTCAATAAAACACTAAGCCCCGCACTGGAGATGTAATCCAAATCGTTAAAATCTATCGTTGTCGTTTCGCTAATTTGATTAAATATCTCAAAAGCCTTTTCAACCTGCGTTGCGTCAAAGCGGCCTTGCAGGTGGATTTCACCGTTTGGCCCCAATCGGATTTCAAACATTCCTGTCTCCCAAATATTTGACTAACGTGATGGTGTATTCTCTCGTTTTTTTATTGTAATCGTAATGGACTTCATCCGTCATTTTTTTTACCAATCTTAAGCCAAGGCCACCGGAAGGACGTGCTTCCAATGGCAGGGAATGAACTGTGTTTTTGTGCCGGGTAATGTCAAATGGTTTCGTTGTAAAATCAGAAATGGAAACGCTTATCTTTCGCCCGTTCTTTTTAAGGCGAATGCGGATTGGCCTGGTACTATCCGAATTGTATTTCACAAGATTTGTGAAAATCTCCTCCACGGCCAGATTGAGAGCAAAAACAATATTTTGATCCGCCTTCTGTTGCCGGAAGAATGTGTTTAAATAATCAAAAATCCGCGGCAAGCTCGTGATTTCTTTTGGAAATTCCATGGAATATCTTTATTGCTTTGTTATGTTTTGAGTTAATTTGCGAGTTTTAACTCACCCCCTCATTCCCCCTCTCTTCTTCGAAGAAAGGGGGACGTAATCTTTTGATCAAAATGGATTTAGCCATGATCAGGAGAAGAGTGGAAATCAGAATCGAACATTCAAAACTGAAAAAATTCTGAAATCATGGTATTTTTAGATTCCTGGTCTCAAAATCCGAGAGTTTATCTCTGACATTTTTATTTGTTGTTTTTATTTCTTACCCCATCCCCTAACCCTTTCCCCGATACCTCAGGGGAGGGGAATTAAGGTGGCAAATGGTTTTTCCAAATCTCAAATATTTTTGGTTAGGTTTTAATTGATTTTTATTACAACCAAGGCACGATCGTCGTTTTGCTCGGCTCCGTTGGTAAATACCTCAATGTCCTCCAAAAGATTCCGCAACATCTGATCGGCCGACTGCCTGGATTTTTCCTGAATCAAGGATTTCATCCGCTGCAAGCCGAACATCCGGCCGTTTGCATCCATGGCTTCGCTAATGCCATCGGTGTACACAACCAGTAAATCTTCCGTGTGAATCGGGAATTGCCGAACCGGATATTCAAAATCAGGCAGAACATTTAAGGCGCAGGTGTGCAGTTCCAAAGGCTGACAGGATTGTTCCTTCGCCCGATAAAAAAGTAAAGGATTGTGCCCGGCATTGCAATAAATAAAGCGCCTTTTCTGCAAATCAAAAAAAACAAGTTGCAAGGTAATAAAAATTTCCGGCGGAATAATTTGACCGATGATGCGATTGATTCTTTGCATGGTTTCGGATGAGATCGTAGCATCGACCACAATGGAACGAATAACGCCTTTCAGCAAGGTCATTACCAAAGCCGCCGACGGCCCGTGACCGGAAACATCCGCCATGACCAGTAGTAGTTGCTCGGGCGAAAATTGAATAAAATCGTAGTAATCACCGCCAACGGTGCGCGCCGGAGAAAAGTAACTGGCAATCTCCAAACCGGCCATTTGCGGATTTTGCTTGGGCAGCATGTCGAATTGAATTTGCCGGGCCAAATCCAATTCATGCTGCAAGTGTGCTTTTTCCAGCGCTTCCTGTTGCAAACGTACATTGTGAATCAATTGACCGGATTGGGCGGCCATGATGGAAAGAAGACGTAAATCGCCATCGGTAAAACTTTGCCTGTTTTTCTTGTTAATGACCATTAAAAGCCCCAACAATTTGGCCTGCAACCAAATCGGCACGACCAATACGGAATGAATATCTTTTACGGATTCCGCCGCAATTTTAAAACGGGAATCATTGCCCAGATCATCAATTTTAAGGGCCTGTTTGTTTTTCAGAACCCAACCGGTTATTTCGGCATCAAGTTGGTAAACTGTCCGATGGATTAAATTATCATCTCGTTGCCGAATGAGCGTTTGCAGAGGTTTATTATTTGCCGGAGTCAAAAGTTTAATCGACCCCTGTTCCGCTTTTACGGCTTTTACCGCTTCACGAACAATGGTGTTCAGCACCTCATCGGTATTGCGTGAAGATCCCACAGCAAGCGCTAATTTATTCAACACCGAAAGCTCTTCCACGGCAGATTTCAGCCGCTCGACTTCTTTTTCCAACGTTTGAATTTGATTCATCTCGATGCTTTAAAGACTTTACTTTGCAAAATAATCAAACACAATTTACGAATTAAAAAGGCAATGGGTTAATTTTTTCAGGTTCCGAGACTCAATTGTGAAAACTGGCTACCGCCCGATCGGCGGTTTCGCATGTATCGAAAACCGTGATTAAGCGCGTTAACATGAAAAGACTGTTCACTTTTTGCGTGGCGCCGGCAATCTTTAAATGGCCGTTGGCATTTTTTAACGAGGTGAAGCAGGACATCAACATGCCCAACCCCTGACTATTGACCCATTTCACTTTGGAAAGATCAATGACCACTTTATTCACCTTGTCCGCAATCAGGCTCTTGACCTTGGAGTGCACAGCCCAGGTTTCCGGGCCGCCCATCAGCTTTCCGCTGATCGTCAGCACGGCCACATCGTCAACGATTTTTTCTTTGACTGCCATTTTAAGCCCTCCTTTTGGTTTTGAAAAACAAATCTATTGCCTTGCGCAAATACGCAAGGACGAAAAAATTTTATCCCTTTTGTTAAAATGCTTTTTATTTTACAATTTTTTAATAACCATTAGTGTCATATCATCAGACTGAGGAAATCCGTTTGCATGCTTCTTAACTTCCTCAATCAGACCTTGAATAACCTCTTGAGCCGATTTATCATGTCGCCGATTTACAAAATTAATGATCCGATTAACGCCAAATTCTTCTTCCTTTTTATTCATCGCTTCGCTAATGCCGTCGGTGTAAATCATTAAGAGATCATCCGGCTTAAATTCGAAACAATTTTCAATGTACGTCGCTTCTTCCAAAAAGCCGAGCGGCAGTCCGGCGGTTTCCAATTCATGAATATCCCCGTTGGCCGAAATAAGAATAGGACGGTCATGGCCTGCGCTGGCATAGCAGAATTGGTTTGATCGGAAGTCCAATATACCGAAAAACAAGGTTGCAAATTTGTGAGGTGCCGTATTTCGGTAAAGTAATTTATTTGAACGCTCCAAACATTCAGAGACCGTACCGGGCATCATGGTTTGACTGCGAATAATGGCCTGCAAATTGGACATCAACAAGGCGGCAGGCAATCCCTTACCGGACACATCGCCTAAGCAAACTGCCAGGCGATGCTCATCAACGGGAATAAAATCAAAATAATCGCCGCCTACGCTTTCGGCCGGTACACTGATTCCGGCAAGATCATATCCCGGAACGTCAGGTATTTGACTTGGAAGTAAATCGGTCTGAATTTGTCGGGCTAAGTTCAATTCTTCCTTCATGCGCAACAGGGCTTTTTCCTCTTCATAAAGGCGGGCGTTTTCAATGATCTGGGCCGATTGGGCGGCAATGATGCCCAATAGGCGCATATCTTCGGACGTAAATTTTTCCGCTTGAATTTTATTGAAGGCCGTCAGAATGCCGATTAATTTTGATTTAACCAGCAACGGCACACATAAAAGCGATTTAATTTCCATATCCCATTTAATTCCGGAAAATCTTTTATCCTGCTGAGGATTGGCAACCGACAAGGGCTTTTTATTTTGGAGCATCCAGCCCAAAAGTACTTGGTTTAAATGGAACGGATCATGCTCGGCTTTACTGACCATGGTGCGTACCAACGTTTTCATGGGATCGTCGCTTTTTTCCCGAACCAATGTGATGGTACATTGCTCGGCACTAACGGCGCGTAAGGAATAGCTGATGATTTTTTGCATGATTTTTTCCAACTTGTTGGATGCGCCGATGCTACGCGCCAAATCATTCAAAAGCGATAATTCCTTTACGGCACGTTGAAGCTTCTCTAATTCTTTGCGTAGATTTTGTTCGTTGTTCATTTCGGTTTACCTTTGATCGTTAATTGCAAATTATTTTCTTTTTACCTCCTGAATAGAATAATTTTCTCCTTTGCTTCGATTTAATGAGAATAGAGTCATCTTTGCTTCCATAGCAAGATCGTCGAAACGGTAAAGTAAAATAGAAAAGACAGATTCATCGAACCTCCCAGGAGCATGCCACCAATCGGCGCCGGTATGTTTTTGGCTATTTGCGGAAGTACCAGAACCCACAAGGTTGGCACAAACAGCACCATCCGCTTCGGGTAAAGCGTTTTGCGAAATAGAATGAGAAACAAAAAGGTAAACGTGGCGGCAAGTCCCAGAATAAACATGACATTGTACAGTAGGTGGATGTATTGAGAAGCATCGTTTAACAATGCCTGAAACCAACTTATTTGCGGATCGGCAATGGCTTTTTGTGCCCTTAGCAACAGTCCTTTAAAAACAAAAGCAGAGTGGAAGGCGCCGGCGCCCACAATTACCGACCAGCTCAAACCGCCAAAAGTAATGGCAGCCAATGCTTTTCCGCCCGGGCGGAGCACCAGGTAAATGTGCCAAAATCCGACAATGTAAAAAGCCGCTTCAATAGGCCCTAAAAGCCCGCCGACCATGAGCCGTGTGTTGGAAACATTGCTCATGATTTGTCTGGAAATGGTGTGAAACTCCGCTCCGCCGTAAAATCCACCGTACAACAACCAGTCGGCCGTAAAGCCCATCAGGGCGGCCAGCATTCCGATTGAACCGGTTAGGCGTAAAAGCTTTTGCTCGTTCATAAATCATTCTCCCTTATGTTAAAAATCGTTTCGTTTCCCGCCAATGCAGGATCCTATTATTAACATATTAGTGGGCTACCATTCTGAGTTCTGCTTCAGCGGAACGAAGAATCCCTAACATTATTTATGACCGTTGCTGCTTTGAAGGAGATTCTTCGCTGCGCTACTATTGACATAATAGGCGCGCAATTGCAATATTTAAACCCATCCCCGTCCCGATTCTCGGGATGCCCAATTAGCCGAGCGGATTTGGTGAATTAACGAATTGAAGTGATTGTCCGCCCATCGGAACGCATAATTGTGGCCAAATGACAAGTAAATGCGACATAACGAAGAATTTCTTGCGTTCCTTGCTGCTTTGGAAAGGATCGCTGCTTCACTTGCTATGCTCATTCCTACAATGACATCCGGCCATTCCCCCCCTTATTTCAACAACTCAACAAACCGTCACAAATACTTAGGCACCCCTCCATGCGTTACTGAGCTTTATACACACAAAGCACCGTGGGCTATGGGCCGTCT
>JALWEA010000037.1 GCA_027039465.1 Calditrichia bacterium
GTTTCTTCGCGCAACTCACGCTGAGCGCCGTCCCAAGTGGTTTCTCCGGGATGGCCGCCACCCTCTGGAATTTCCCAGCTAAAAACGTCCAAAGTGTAACGGTACTGACCGACCAAATAAGTGTAACCGTCTTCCGTTAAGGGCACCACACCAATCGCCGGATGGGTTTCAATGACTCCGTAAATTCCCTTCGTTCCCGAAGGCGTAATAACCTGATCCTCCCGCAGACGAATCCACGGATTTTGGTAAATGGTTCTGCTTGTAAGTTTTTGCCACGGGTTCTTGTGGAAATCCATGGGACGATCCTTTAAATATCTATGGCCAAAATAGTATGGGGTAATTCCGTATAATTTTTTGAAATGATAAAATACTTTTTGAAATTCAATTCGGATGATAGCCGTTCCAGTTTTTTTAAATCACGTTCCGTAGCTGTAATTTTAACTTCGAAGGCAAGGCTCTGCTCGGGAATTACAAAGTCGATTTCGGCGCCGGATCGTTTTTGATAATACTTTATTTCACCATACGTTTTTATTTGATTAAAAATCGCATTCTCAAAAAGAGCGCCATCGCTAAGACGCGTTAACCAATTCAACAATCCCGTATCACAAAAATAAACTTTTTTAGCACTACTAACTTCTCGGTCGATACTTTTAGAGTAGGGAGGAACTAAGTGTAAAAAATAAGTACTGGATAAAAAGTTTAAATAAGAATAAACGGTAGGTCTGGATATTTTTAGTTCGGACGCCAATTTTGAAATATCCAATTTTGAACCTGTGCGCTGCATAAGTATTAAAATAAACTCCCGAAGAGTGTTTATGCTTCTAAAATCGGCTAATGTTTTAACGTCTTTTTCGAAATAGGAATTAAAGATGTCGTTTAAATAATATTCTTTTTGTTGAATATCATCTTGTAGAACGACTTGAGGAAATCCGCCGAATTTTAAATATTCATCATAAAATTTTTTGTATTTCTCATAATTGACGAAATTTTTTTCTTTTACTTTGCGCTCAAGATTTTTTATTTCCGGTTTAGGTACTTCTTTAAAAGTAAGAAATTCCTGAAACGTTAACGGAAATAACTCAAATACGACTTTACGTCCCGCTAAACTTTCAGGGAAGAGATTTTTCAAATAAAAATTACTTGAGCCTGTTATAAAAAATTTAACGTCATAATGATCGTATAAATATTTAATTGCTTTTATGGCTTGCGGCATCAACTGTATTTCATCAACAAAGATATAACTTTTTGTTTTGGACGATATTCCGTAGGGCTTTAAATTATGCCAGATATTGTTAAAATCGATTTCATCAAATACCTTTTGATCAATCAAATTTTCCAAGTCAAGAAATACTTTATTGTGCGATTGAACTTGATCAAAGAGCCAACGCATGAGCGTGGTTTTACCGACCCTTCGCATTCCTGTCAATACGACAATCTCGCGGAATTTAAGTTGATTCTTAAGGTCTTTCTGAATTTTTCTAGGGTAATACATGGCCCAAATTTACAAATTTGATGCAAATTTGTCAAATACCAATTTACATATTTGATACAAAATTGTAAAATGGTACTTTACAATTTTGGTTATTTTGAGAGAAAGAGACTCCTGTTGCGAATAAAAGCACCCTGCATCACAATGACAATCTTTTACGATTAACGAATACACGGATAACGAATAACGATTCCCTTAACCCTTAACATCCTTCCTTCTCACCAATTTAACAAGTTCCCAGTTCCAAGTTCCAAGTTACCGGTTCCTATTTTAGCAGAACCATCTTACCCGTCTTTTCCCAACCGGTATTGGTGCTCAAACGGTAAAAATAAATCCCACTGGGTAAATTCTTACCGTCAAACACAACATGATGCTCGCCGGCCTTTTGCTTGCCCTTTACCAATGTTTGCAATGGATTACCCTGAACATCGTAAACCGTTAAAGTAACTTGGCAGTTCTGACCTATGAAATAAGAAATTCTGGTTGTCGGGTTAAAAGGATTCGGATAGTTATTCATCAAGCGGAATTGTGAAGGTTTTTGTCCGGCTTTCTTAATTCCGGTTGTTTTGGGCTGAATTTCAATGAGCTGAACGCAACCCTGGCCAATGGTAAAAGTTCCTCCATGCCAAACCATGGGTGTTCGACCGTCTCTAACATTATCGACCTGATAAATATCCACTTTTTCAAAATTGTTCAAAGTGACAGGTTTGCCATTGATGGCCAAGGAATAGTCCACATCCCCGCCATTGGTATTGGCCAATAAAACGGCATAGTTGCCCTCATCGTCGGCGCCGCCCATGACCCACAAACGGGTGGTATCGGTTTCGCAGGTGGAAGGCAGGTCGGTTTTCAGGAAATGCGGGTAATTGTTGGCAATAACCGACCACAAACGAAAAGCGTGCGCTTTGGGTTTGTAAGTCGCCTTTTCATCCCCGTAAAATAAACCCGACCAACCCATGTCCGGATCATTGGGGCCGGCTTCCGGTCGAGTTTTGTCGTCGTTGGCACGATAGTAATAGGTGCGCTGCACATCGGTGTATTGCATGGCAATCCAATCGCCGGTTACCATTGCTGCGCCTTCTTTTTTATTCATTAATTTGTCTTGTTCACTGCGTGGTAAATCCGATTGTCCGTCTTTTGTGCGCGAGGTAACTCCCCAAGCGTCGCAGATAATTTCCACACCGTCAAAAAAGCCGCTGCCAGCCCACGGCACCGATGCAAAATCTCCGACGCCATCAAGTAAATCTCTGTATTGCTTTCCTGCACGGTAATAATAGATGGGATCATTGTACCACAAATGCCAGCCAATCCAGTCGGGACGTAAATTGTGTTCATAAAGATATTTCAGAAAAGCAACTGCGGCATTACTATCGCTGGCATCCCCATCGATCACATCCATTGTAGTAGATAAAAATCCAGGCCCACCGATTTTATATTGCGGGAAATGCGTTTTGAGCGAATCAAAAGCTTTGGCCCAAAATCGGATAAAGGCATTCCTTGGTCGATCAAAAAAATCTTTATTGGGCCATTCGGTGAAGATGTTCAAGTAATCAAAACAACGATCGCGTCCCTGCCAATGCTGATAACGTTCCACTATTTTAATAGCGGCAATAATCCAATTGCGTTCCTGTTGTTCATTTTGCGGACCGGCAAAATCGTGATGTCGGTAATGATTTTGTATTTCATCTCCCAAACGTAGAAAGGGTTCAAAACCATTGTCCATGAAAATTTGGAAAAGCGTATCACTCGGGCCCCAATGATAATGACTTTCGTCGTAAGGATCGCAATCCCATGAAGGATAAGTACCGGTATCGGAACAGCAAAAAATTTGGGCAATGTCTAATCGATCGTCAAAATAACCGTTATTACGGATGCTGTTGACTCCGATGTCCTTCAACTGTTCGCTCACATCAGGCGCCGGTGAATCGGGAAAAGGAATCGGGCCTGCAATAACACCGATCATAGGCAGAATGAGCGAATCGGCATCGATGGCGGTTTGGAGTGCAATTTTGTGCAGCGGGTTTTGCGCCATGGCGATTCCGACTACGAATAAAATCAATCCCAAAAGTAGCTTTTTCATTTTCAACCTCCATTTTTGAAATTAAAAAACGAAAAAGGATCAACAATTGAATTTAATTTCTCCTTTGGGAACCATTCCAGGTAAAAAGCAACCGGTTGTCGAGTAGAGACCGCGTAAGCGGGATCGTATCAAGACACGGTTCCCATAGCAGTTCCAAGTTCCCAGTTCCTATTTTAGCAGAACCATCTTACCCGTCTTTTCCCAACCGGTATTGGTGCTCAAACGGTAAAAATAAATCCCACTGGGTAAATTCTTACCGTCAAACACAACATGATGCTCACCGGCCTTTTGCTTGCCCTTTACCAATGTTTGCAATGGTTTACCCTGAACATCGTAAACTGTTAAATTAATTTGGCAGCTTTTACCTAAGAAATAAGAAATTCTGGTTGTCGGGTTAAAGGGGTTCGGATAGTTATTCATCAAGCGGAATTGTGAAGGTTTTTGTCCGGCTTTCATAATTCCGGTTGTTTTGGGCTGAAGTTCAATGAGCTGAACGCAACCCTGGCCAATGGTAAAAGTTCCTCCATGCCAAGCCATGGGTGTGCGACCGTCTTTAACATTATCGACCTGATAAATATCCACTTTTTCAAAATTGGTCAAAGTGACTGGTTTACCGTTAATGGTCAAGGAATAGTCCACATCCACACCATTGGTGTTGGCCAATAAAACCGCATATTTGCCCTGATCGTCGGCGCCGCCCATGACCCACAAACGGGTAGTATCGGTTTCGCAGGTAGAAGGCAGGTCGGTTTTCAGAAAATGCGGGTAATTATTGGCAATAACCGACCACAAACGAAAGGCATGCGCTTTGGGTTTGTAAGTCGCCTTTTCATCTCCGTAGAATAAACCCGACCAGCCCATGTCCGGATCATTGGGCCCGGCTTCCGGCCTGCTTTTACCTTCGTTAGCGCGGTAGTAATAAGTACGTTGCACATCGGTGTATTGCATGGCAATCCAATCACCGGTTAACATGGCTGCGCCTTCTTTCTTGTTCATCAATTTATCTTGTTCGCTACGTGGCAAATCCGACTGCCCGCCTTTTGTACGCGAAGAAACACCCCAAGCGCCGCAGATGATTTCCACGTCGTCAAAAAAACCGCTACCGGCCCAAGGTACCGAGGCAAAATCTCCGACGCCATTTAGTAAATCTCTGTATTGCCTTCCTGCACGGTAATAATAGATGGGATCATTGTACCACAAATGCCAACCGATCCAGTCGGGACGTAAATTATGCTCGTAAAGATACTTCAGAAAAGCAACCGCAGCGTTGCTTTCGCTGGCATCCCCATCGATCACATCAATGGTGGTAATTAAGAATCCAGGACCGCCGATTTTATATTGCGGGAAATGTGTTTTGAGCGAATCGAAGGCTCTGGCCCAAAATCGAATGAAGGCATTCCTTGGTCGATCAAAAAAATCTTTATTGGGCCATTCGGTAATAATGTCCAAATAATTGAAACAGCGATCGCGTCCCTGCCAATGTTGATAGCGTTCCACTGTTTTAATGGCGGCAATAATCCAATTGCGTTCCTGCAAATCATTTTGTGGCCCGGCAAAATCGTGATGACGATAATGGCTTTGCGGTTCATCCCCCAATCGTAAAAACGGTTCAAAACCATTATCCATGAAAATTTGAAAAAGCGTATCACTCGGCCCCCAATGATAATGAGTCTCGTCGTAAGGATCGCATTCCCATGAAGGGTAAGTACC
The DNA here is from genome assembly GCA_027039465.1 of Calditrichia bacterium. Taxonomy (GTDB): domain Bacteria; phylum Calditrichota; class Calditrichia; order Calditrichales; family Calditrichaceae; genus Caldithrix. Next base: position 5,280 of record JALWEA010000037.1, read on the forward strand.
GGTATCGGAACAGCAAAAAATTTGTGCGAGATCCAAACGATCATCATAGTAGTCGTTATTACGAATGCTGTTCACGCCAATATCTTTTAATTGTTCGGTAATATCCGGAGCCGGTGAATCGGGTAGGGGAAGCGGGCCTGAAATAACGCCAATCATAGGTAGAATGAGTGAATCGGCATCGGTGGCGGTTTGGAGTGCAATTTTGTGCAGCGGGTTTTGCGCCATTGATATACCGACCAGAATCAAAATCAGACCAAATAGTAACTTTTTCATTTTACGCCTCCGTTTTAATCGGTAAAACCTAATTTCTATAAATCTGATAAAAAAGATTTTATCACGTAAAATATTCGAAATTCAAATG
>JALWEA010000038.1 GCA_027039465.1 Calditrichia bacterium
ACATGTTTCAGCTCGAAATCGCTGATGCGCATGGGTACTTTGGGTTCCCAATCGCGTAATTGTTTAATGTACCAGTCCGTATTCAACAAGCTCAGATTCACAATGCGCACATCTTTACGTACATGCTCCACTTCCTGCAAATACCAAAGCGGGAAGGTATCGTTATCGCCATTGGTGAACAGAATTGCGTTTGGCTCGCAGGACATGAGCATATTGTACGAATAGTCCCAGGCCACATAATTGCCGTGGCGACTTTGCGGATGAAAATTCTTGGCCAACATATTGACCGGAACGACCAACAGCAGCAACACAAAGACCGCCAATTGATATTTAGCCGCTCTTTCCTTTAAATAATCGCGCAGCAATTCCATCACCCCAGCAAAGCCGAGGCCAACCCAAAGGCTATAGGCAAAAAAGCTCCCCACATAACTATAATCACGCTCCCTCGGCTGCGGATCGGGTTGATTCAAATATAAAACGATGGCCAGCCCTGTCATAAAGAACAGGGCAAATACAGCCAATGCGCGTTTTGGATCTCGCTTAAAATGCCAAACCAATCCGATTAATCCCAATAGTAACGGTAAGCCCCAAAATTTATGGACATCCACATGGTATTCGTCATCGCTTAAGCCCACAAACTGCCACAGGAAATAGCGGTTGTACATTTTGTTAATTTGATATCTCCAGAAGAAATCCCAAACGCTGGAATATTTGTTGGCATTTTCGGAATTACGCCAAACATCGTAGCGGTCGGTCACCGAATGCTGGCCGTACTGTTCGCGTTTCATGTAATACACAAAACGCTCTACATTTTCCGGATCATTTTCATCAATGGCCGGGTCCAAACCGGAGCGGATGTAAATCATGGAATAAGTGGAATAGCCGATCATGATGAGCAAAAGAGAATTGAAGACCAGAATGGCGATGTGCTTTTTCTTGTTAATCGACCAGTAACTCAAATAAAGCACAATCAGAAAAATAACCGCCAGTCCGGTAAAGCCGATGTACAGGGCCAATTGCGGAAACCAAATGACCAATCCCGGATAAATGGCAATCATAATGAGTCCGGTAATAATGGTCATGACAATAAAACTTTTGGTGGTTACCTTGAATTTTTTGTAGTAAATAATCATGGCAACAAAAGGAATAGCCAGCAGGTTCAAAAGATGCACGCCAATGGCCAAACCGATCAGATAGGCAATTAAAAGTAAATAACGTTCATTCCCTGGTTCATCGGCTTTGGTCGACCAAACCAAAATAAGCCATACCACCAAAGCGGTAAATAACATGGAAGAAGCGTAAACTTCCGCCTCAACGGCATTGAACCAAAAACTGTGCGTAAAGGCAAAGGTCAACGCGCCGATGACACCTGAAAAAATAGCCAAATACCAATCGGATTTGGTTTTTAATTCACCTTTCCATTCCCGCACCAAATGAACGATAATCAAATAGGTAAGCATGACCGTCAAACCACTGGCAAAAACGGAAATCAAATTAATGCGCCAGCCATGATCGCCAAACGGGATAAATGAAAAGATATGGCCTAAAATCAAAAATAAGGGCGAGCCCGGCGGATGGGGAACGCCGCCAATATAACTACAAGCAATAAATTCTCCGCAGTCCCAAAAGGACATGGTCGGAGCCATGGTCATTAAATACACAATGGTCGCTACGGCAAAAACAAGAGCGGCCGTTACTCGATGTACCGTTTTCATTTGCATTGATTCTACCCTCTATTTGATTGTAAATGCGAAAACTACTGAAATTCCTAATTATTAGCAAGTTGATTTTCCGTCCCTATTTCCCAAACATCCCCTTTGCCCTATTCCGATTGTATGGTTACAATTTGACAAACAAAACTATTAAATGCAGCGCAAAGCCAGGAAGTTCGATTCTTGCAAAAAAAATTTAACACAATTTTAACCAAAAATATTTGAAATTTAAAGGTACAATTTCCTCCTTTACCCCCGTTTTGTGGTCATCTGACTGATTGCTATCAGTCAGATGACAAATGTTTTAGGACTGATAGCAATCAGTCCTAAAACACCGAAAGAGACGGATGACAATTCGCAGACCCATGGCTAAAGCCATGGGCTATGATCAAATTTCCCTGCGGGAAATTCATTTGAGCGCGCATCGCTTTTATCTAAAAAATTGAGAATTGGCGGTTCCGCGTGTAATCAAACCATCGGCTGGCTTGCACGCGAGGACAAGATTGCTTTGCAGAAAAAAGGACGCAGTATCATTGTGAATCTTGTTTAAAGATCGGATTAAAAACAGGAGAGGGTCATCAGAAGCTATTTTTTTCTCTCGAAGCGAAATCGCCGAACACATTGATACGGCAAATGTTTGCGCACATAGTGATCAATCACAATGCTGCCGCGATACATATTGGCCCAAATCGCCCGATCGGATACTTTGCGCATTTTCTGCACCTTTCGCCTTTTTTTAAGGATGGAACCGAAATGCAAAAAAATGTAGGCCAAAGCCTGCAAAACCGCCTTTCCGCGATTACCGCCCCAAAGCATGGCATCCGCAACAACGGTGGCCAGTTCGAACAAAAGACGAACAGGGAAAATCAGCAACAAGAACGGCCAGGAATAATTTTTAAGCAGCATGATTAAATTATTACGGTGATTCAAATACATTTTTTTCTGATTGTCCTTACGGAGCGTGTAACCGGAGTAATGATAAATAAACGTATCAAGCGCTACCAAATTTCGGTACCCGGCTAACTGCGCCCGCCAGTTCAAATCGATTTCTTCCTGATGCGCGAAAAAGTCCTCGTCCAGCAAACCGATCTCTTCCGTGACGCTTTTACGCAACAACAAGGCGCAACCGGATGTCCAAAAAACGCGGTTTTCCAAATGATCGTACTGCCCTTTGTCTTTTTCCACCGTGTCGAAAATGCGCCCGCGGGCAAAGGGATAGCCCAAGATATCCATTTCGCCTCCGGCGCCTCCGGAATAATCGAAGTACTGATGATCCTGAATGGACAAAATTTTGGGCTGCACCGTGGCGGCAAGACGGTCGCTCTCCAAAGTGCGCACCATTTCCGAAAGAAAATTCTCCGGAGCCACCGTGTCGTTATTCAGCAGCAAAACATATTCGCTTTTAGCCAAACGAATGCCCTGATTGCAGGCGCCGGCATAGCCTTTGTTTTCCGCGTTCTGAATCAGCTCCACTTGCGGAAAACGTTCCCGAATCATCGCCTGGCTACCGTCGGTCGAACCGTTATCGATAAGCAAGACCTTGAAATCGCGATAGGAATTTTTAAAAAGGGATGTTAAACAATCCAGCAAAATTTTTTTCCCGTTGTAATGCGGAATCACAATCGTAACTTTTGCCTGTTCTGCCATTGGTTTCCTCTGCCTCTGTTAACTGATATTGATTAAATTCATGCGTTTTTTCAAATGCGTCTGTAAAAATTTCAGCAACGGTTGATGCCCCCTTAAAAACGGATCGTGCTTCACCAGTTCAAAGGCATCCTGCCGTGCCTGCTGTAAAATTTCACCGTCCGTAATGGGATTGGCAATCTTGAAATCGGGCATGCCGCTTTGCTTAGTGCCGAAAAAATCACCCCAACCGCGCAATTCCAAATCCTTTTCGGCAATCACAAAACCGTCCTGCGTTTCGGTCATTATTTTCATGCGTTTTTGCGCGATTTCACCCAAATTAAACGGTGTTTTCAAAATACAATACGATTTCCCCGTGCCGCGCCCCACGCGTCCCCGCAACTGATGCAATTGTGAAAGCCCGAAACGTTCCGCATGCTCGATCAGCATAATCGTTGCATTCGGTACATCAATGCCCACTTCGATCACAGTTGTTGAAATTAAAATTTGGATTTCATTACGTGCAAAGCGGGACATAATCGCTTCTTTTTCCGCAGCCTTTAGCCGCCCGTGCAAGAGTCCCACTTTGTAATTTTTGAATTCCGTAGCCGAGAGCCGGTGGTAAGCTTCCGTCGCCGCTTTCAAATCCAGCTTTTCACTTTCTTCCACCAAAGGGTACACAATATAGGCCTGTTCGCCGCTATCTACTTTTTTGCGAATAAAATCGTAGATCTTCGGTGCGGCATCGTCGAATCGCCACAAAGTCGTCACCTTTTGACGGTTCGGCGGCATTTCATCAATCACGGAAATATCCAGATTGCCGTAGGCCGTTAGAGCAAGTGTTCTTGGAATCGGAGTGGCCGTCATAACCAATACATCGGCACGCACGTCTTTTTCAATGAGTCGCGCGCGCTGCAAAACCCCGAAACGGTGTTGCTCGTCGATTACGATCAGTCCCAACTCCGGCAATTGTGTGCTGTCGTAAATCAAGGCGTGCGTCCCGATTATGATCAAAGGTTCCCCTTTGGAGGTTTCTTCCGCAATTAACCGCCGTTCCTTCTGCGTGGTGCTTCCGGTTAACAGAATCACCCGCACGCCCAGCGGTTCCACCATTTTGCGAATATTAAAATAATGCTGTTCCGCCAGAATTTCCGTGGGCGCCATCAAAGCCGCCTGTTTCCCGTTATCCACCGCAATCAACATGGCCATCACGGCTACCAACGTTTTTCCCGAACCGACATCGCCCTGCAACAAACGATTCATGGGCACGGGCTTCCGCATATCGTTACGAATTTCGCGCACCACCCGTTTTTGGGCTTCGGTCATTTCAAAGGGCAAATTATGGTACAGCTTTTCGAGCCGTTCGCTCTTTTTGTTAAAAGTAAAACCCATTGGGCGCGCTTTTTGATGCGCCCGTTGCAGGGCAAGCATCAACTGCAGTTGAAAGAATTCTTCGTATTTAAAACGATAAATCGCCTTTTCCAGCAAACGTTGATCCTGCGGAATGTGAATTTCACGATAGGCTTCCGCCCTTGGCAACAATTGCCGCGAGACCTGTATCTCCTGCGGCATGTATTCTTCCACATCCGGCAAGCGGTCATGAAGCAGATTAAAAAAAATGCGCCGGAAGGTGTAGGAATTGAGCCCCACCCGTTTAAAAGCTTCGCTGCCGGAATAAAAGGCCAGAATTTTACCCGTATTCAGCAGCTTGTCCAACTCTCCTTCGCCCAAACGGTCATAATCCGGATGCACCATTTGGAAGCCCAGGTAAAAGCTCACCTTGCCCGAAAGCGACACCCATTCGCCCACTTTGAAAAGATTCTTGAAGTAATCAATGCTGTTGAACCACAACGCCTCCAGGAGGCCCTTGCCGTCGCTGATGACAATGTAAAAATAACGCCGCCGTCCGTGCCGAATACCCACCGCTTCGATTCTGCCCAAAACCGTAACTTCCTGATCGGCCTGCAATTGATCAAGCGTAATAATTTTACTTCGATCCACATATTTACGAGGGAAAAAATTTAACAGGTCGTGAAGGGTGTTAATACCTGCCCTGGCTAAAACCTCGGCCCGTTTAGGGCCGATACCTTTAATAAATTGCAGCTCGTATGTTTTTTCTTTTTTTTCAGCCATAGGCAAGGCCAGTTGGGTTACACGGCGGATTGCAAAACGCTAATCCCGCCTGATTTCATTTGCAATCCGTCCGTCATCCAGTTCAATAATGCGATGTGCTTTTAACGTAATGTGCTCATCATGGGTCACGATAACCAAGGTCTGGTTTAGCTTTTTATTCA
>JALWEA010000039.1:0-4648 GCA_027039465.1 Calditrichia bacterium
CAACTATACCGGTCAATTGCGCGGATTCGGTTTCGTAACCATGCATTCACAGGAAGAAGCGGAAAAAGCCATTGAAGGTATTAATTCTACCGAATTAGAAGGTAGAACCCTGGTGGTTAACAAAGCCCGTCCCCGTGGCGAACGTTCCGGCTCTGGCAATCGTTTTGGTAACAGTAACGGTGGCTATCGGAATAATCGTTCCTGGTAAAAAAGGAAATTTATTTTCGTAAAACCAAAGCCTCGCAATTGCGGGGCTTTTTTATTTTGCCCCTACGTGTTTCTAAAGAATTAAGCACCTTCCGAAAAACGTAAAAATTTCCAAGGAATCTTTTTTATTTGATTAGAATGATTTTTCGCTTGGCCTGAAAATGGCGACTGTGCAAAATTACAAAATAAATGCCGCTGGAAAGCCCCAAACGGTCACCATCGATTTTCAAAACGTATGTTCCGGCATTGCGCTGACCGGTAAACAACACGCTGATTTTTCTTCCCAAAATATCAAACAAATCGATTTCTATTTTTTCGGCGGACGGCAACCCGTATCGAATGGTCGCTTCGGGATTGAACGGATTGGGAAAACCTTGGGTCATGAAAAAGACGCTCGGAATAATCGGTTGCGAAGATTCCTTGATTGCCGTTGGCAGAGTAACTTTTAAATGAATGGTGTCGTTCAATGCCGTGCCGCTGTCGTCCTGAACGCCAATGAACAGGTTGGCCTGTCCGCTGAAATCAGGAGCGCTGAATATACTGAGCAGTCCGTCGGTGGAATCATAGCGGGTAAAAATCGAATCCGATGATGTTCCAATGGAAAATTTAAGATTTTGATCGGGCGTTTCCACATCGGCGTAATAGTCCCACAAGGGTAGTTGAATGGTCGAGTCACTGGCAAATGTCAGGGAGTCCGGTAGCGTTTTACTATGAAAGGGTGGATCATTGATTTGACGAAATGTAACATTAAAAGAATCGCTGACCGTCAAGCCGATGATGTCTTTGGCCGTCACAATCATTTGGTCGCTTCCGGCAAAATTGGTATCGCTCCTGACAAACAGAGAATCGTGTTGCCAGCGAATTTGAACTTTTGACGAGCCGTGTTTTACAGAAAAGGTTAAGGACGAAGCGCTATCCGAATCGCAGAAAACCGTGCGCATGGATTTGATGAATTGCCAACCCGCGTCTTCGGCAAACGAAGTGTCGGCCAAAGGATGGCAAACAAAGGGTGGATATTTGGCGTAAATGTAATTTTGACGAATGAGCGTATCCCGTCCGGCTTCTCCCTGAACGACCAAGCGAACCGTAAATTTCCCCGCTTTTGTGTAAATGTGGCTGGGATTATTTTCCTGAGATTCGGAGCCGTCTCCAAAATCCCATTGGTGCGTATTCACATTGCCAACGGATTGGTCGCTGAACCGCACGGTTAAGGGTACTGCGCCGGAAGTCGGTTCGGCTTTGAATCCCGCAATAAGCTCAGCAAATTCGTACGCTCCGATGTCCACCTGATCGGTACCGTCGTGATTACCGTCCAAAATGCGCGGATTTCCGGCCACATCAAATTCGGGAAGAGTGATCAATGAATTCTCGTCGGTACCGTGATCAATGGCCGCCGAGCCGCGGGTAATGGCAAAGGGATGTTCGCCCGTGCCGACAAATTTAGCGGAGGTATTCAGGCGATTAAACCCGGCATCGATAATATTGGAAGCAAAATACGGCTGATCGGTTAAACAGTAGGAAACCGTGGGAGCGCTGTTGTCGCCCGCGGCAAAAATAAAATCACGGGTGTTTTTGCCGAACAGCGTGTTGGTCAAAACCGGGCTGGCATCCTGACAATCAATAGCGGTTTTGTTTTTCGCCAAAGTAACGTTGCCAAAATCCGGGCTGCAGGTACGCAGCACGATTCCCGTTTCCGTATGGTAAATCACGTCGCCGACCAGCTTGGGCGCCGTATTGTCGCACCAAATACCGAAATTTTGGTAGCCGATGCGATTGTTTTCGATAAGCGGCGTGGCGTAACCGGTTTGCAGGTAAATGCCGGTGGAATCATTGTGTTCAATAATGTTGTCGTGCACGTAAGCAGCGGTCAAATCTTTGAGTAAAATACCATGACGTTTGTTGAAAGCGATTCGGTTGGAGAAAAGCTCGGGTTTGGAGAAACGATTGGCGCTTTGAACCGCAATCCCCGAAATGTCATTGGAATCGATGCGGCAATTGTGCACCGAGGGTGCGCTTTCCCCGGTAAGCAGCAGACCCGAAGTTGTATTATGACTAATTCGCAAATGCGCTAACTCGCAATTCGTATTGTCCAATGCTAAAGCCGCTGGATAATTTTGGTCGTTTACACTGTCGATGCCTGCGGCCTGTTCTATTTTAACATATTTTAAAGCGCTTAATACGCTGTCGGCATGGTCAAACAAAAGAGTCGCCCAATGGCCGGAATCTTTCGTTGTAAAAAGAATTGAATCCTGCTCGCTCCCTTGGGCCGAAAGGTTACCTTGTACCCACAGAAATCCCGCGTTAAAATCCGAACTTTGGAAATTAAATTGAGTTCCTGCATGCAATAGCACTTGAACGCCGGGTTCAATGCTCAAAAGGGAGTCCGGCGGGACAATGGCCGTACCACGGATTTCAACGGGACTCATGGCTTTTGTCCAATGTCCGGCAACTTTTAATCCGTCGCGAATGATGGCATGATCACTGATGATAAAGGTGGTATCGCAAACATCGGCCATGGAAGGATTGTTCCAGGCAATCACTTTGAGCAGGCAGGTTTCCGAATGGATGTCGGGCGTTTGCCAGTTAAAGGTTGTTGCGCCGTTTACCGTAGCAACCGGTTGCCAAGATTGTCCGTTATCCGGTGAAAATTGTAATTCCACCTGCGAAACGTTGGTTTGCCAGCGTACGGATTCCGAAGTCTGTGCAATAAAAGGTTCGTTGCCGTTGGGATGTGTTAGGCGTAAATAGTCATCCGTACGTTCAAAAGCGCCCATGTCAATGCGCCCGTGCGCCAACCGCGTTTGGCCGTCCGCATCGGTTGCCGGTAAATTCAGGCCGGTTGTATCCGGTGTGCCGCTGTTTACGGCAAATGAATTAGCCGCAAGGTGATAATTGCCCGAAGCCGCATCAACAAAAAGAGGATTTTTCCCCCACAAATTGCCTTTGCCCGATTGCACGCCTTCGGGCACTTCGGTTGCTTCGAGCATGGAGTAAGAAACGGATATTTGAGAATAATTCCCGAGGGTTAGATCGTTTTGATTCCCCCGAAAAACAGAATTGATAATTTGAGGTCGGCTATTTACGCCGCAATCAAGACCGGACTGTTGATTGTCGGCAACGGTAACATTGGTCATTTGCAGATCGCTTTGGCTCAGGGTGCGGACGCCGTTTTGGCCGTTGCGGGCAATCAGGCAATTGGTGATCGTTAGCGGAGCCTGCTTAATGTAAAGGCCGTCGTTGGCGTTATTGATGATTTGGCAATTTTCAATTTTAATCGCCGCATCCGTAATGCTTAGAGCACCGTAATAATCCAGCCAGTTTTGAAGATATTGAATGTAAGAAGCATATTCGATTTTAGCAAAGGACAGATAGGAACTATCGGCCGCACCTTCGTCAAAAAAGATCAGACCCCAATTTCCGGCGTCGCCCTGTCGGGTGAAAATTACCGGTTGTTCGGCCGTTCCCCGAACCTGCAAACAGCCTTGAACCCTGAGCAAACCCAAATCAAATGCAGGGTTCACGTATTCGTGATTACTACCGGTTTTAAATTCCACGCGTACGCCTGGTTGAATGATCAATTGGCTGTCGGCGGGTACAATCGCCTCGCCGTTAATGCGGTAGGGCGAGCCTTCGATTTGCCAAATGCCGGAAATTTCCGCTTTGTCGGGAATATCGGTTTGGGCAAAAATTTGAGAAATAGCAACTAAAATAATCAATGGGAAAAAACGAATGAAAGAACGCATGATCGGCCTTTCAAATAAATGCGACAGGTCCCTTCCGTGGGGTGATAAAAGTTTCTGTGGAATAATATGAAATTACATTGCAATTCAGGAAGCGACAATGCGCAAACACACAAATTTAGTGGCTCTTTAAAGAAAGTTGTATTTTAAAATAAATTTAAGGCTTTTTGATCAAGCAATTAGTATTCGATTTTCCATAAGTTAAAATGCCGTTACGTAGCCCTTTGCGGAATTTGAAGAAATAAGAAAGTTGATTATTCCTTTGCGGTTGTGGAACGTAAATTTTTAAATAAAATTTTTAATTCCTGTTTTGGTCGTTTGAATCTTAACCAATGTTTTGCTTTAATTTTTCGATTTCTCTGATGGGTAACTTGGTAACCTTAGCCACAAACTCCACGCTTGAACCTTCTTTTAAAAGCTCGATTGCGGTTTTCACAATGGCTTTTTGCATTCCTTCTTGGATGCCTTCTTGCCTGCCAACCTGAATACCTTTTTGAATACCCTTATTCTCCCATTTCTTGCGCATCTCGATTAAAGTTTCCACAATCATGGTATATTCACTCCCCTCGCTTATTATTTCCTCAAAATTTACTTCGGTCTTAGTGGTTCGCTTAAAAAGCATTTCTAACCAATCACCAAAGCGAGCCAACAATTCCTTGTCCATCTCGGACTTGACAATCTCTACGATCTCTTTTAGAACG
>JALWEA010000039.1:4658-5623 GCA_027039465.1 Calditrichia bacterium
TACTAAAACTTCCGATGTCAATGGCAAAGTATTTAAAGCGAATCAAATATTCCCGCAAAGACGGATCAACCAGTTCGATCATCTCTTGCAGACTTTTGGCCGCATTCCAGCGTTGTTTGCCGTTGTAAAGCAGCAAAGGAAAAACAACCGGCAAGCGTTTGTTCTTTTCCTTTGCGATGCGTTCCGCGTAGAAATTTAAAATATAACTGGCGAAACGCAAGGCCATAGTTTTATCAACGGCGGACTGGAATTCCAAAAGCAAGTACAGGTAAACTTCCGAACCCTGTTTGAGCGGCAGTTTCCAAATAATGTCCGCTTCTTTTTTCTTGAACAGGCGGTCGATAAAGCTGACAGGTTCCAGTGTGATTTTGTCAAAGTCCACCCGTTCCACCCATTTCAGGCGGACGAAGCCTTGCAAAAGGTGTTTAACAAAACCTTTGTGGCTAAACAACTTTTTGTAGGAACGATCGTAGAAATCTTTGATTTCGTCGTTTTTTCGTGCCATGATGGAATAGAAAGTTTATAAAAAATAGGAATTTGAACTCCAATTTAGGTCGTTTGAATCTTAACCAATGTTTTGCTTTAATTTTTCGATTTCTCTGATGGGTAATTTGGTAACCTTAGCAACAAACTCCACGCTTGAACCTTCTTTTAAAAGCTCGATTGCGGTTTTCACAATGGCTTTTTGCATTCCTTCCTGGATGCCCTCTTGCTTACCTATTTGCTTTCCGTCTAAAAAGCCCTTTTGAATGCCTTTTTGAAGGCCCTTATTCTCCCATTTCTTGCGCATCTCGATTAAAGTTTCCACAATCATGGTATATTCACTCCCCTCGCTTATTATTTCTTCAAAATTTACCTCGGTTTTGGTGGTTCGCTTAAAAAGCATTTCTAACCAATCACCAAAGCGAGCCAACAATTCCTTGTCCATCTCGGACTTGACAATCTCTACGATCTCTTTTAGAACG
>JALWEA010000040.1 GCA_027039465.1 Calditrichia bacterium
ATACAAATTGTCGCCGGAATAGCTCGCCTGAGGATTTTCAATTGTCCGATAATTGCGTTGCAGCCAATAAAAACGATGCCGCATCGGCGGATTAAGAACAATAAAAGGCCGAATGCGCCGATACTGCTCGGCACCTACGATGGCTTTAATCGGACGCAAGGACTTAAATGGCCCTTTTTGACGGCGTATTTCCAGAATTTTGTCGATCACGGATGCCGAAAGCAAAGGAATGCGTTGCCAATCCGCTTTGTCCGCCTTGTTTACAACAATCGGGTTCTCCTGCAAATCTTGCAACAGTTCGGCTAAAGCCGCATCTTCCTTAATCAAATCCAACCAGGGCTCCAGTGCATTTTCCTCCTGTGCTAAGCACAAAAAAGGGAACAAAACAGCCATGGTTAGAAGGCCAAAAAAGTAGCGCATTTTTAAAAATCGGTTAAAATTTCGGGTTGGATTCCGTTCCGCAGAGTTTTTAAGAAGATTCCTATTCTAAAGAAAAGTAAAAAGATAATTCGTGCTACGCAAATCCAAAAGACAAGTTTTTGCCCGATTTGCGGGTAAATTAACGGCCTCGTTTATTGGAAAGGTTTGCATCCGTTTTTAATTATCAGGGATTAAAAAATTTCTTAACCGGTTCCGATTCCGAAGCCATGGCCTGCTCCATTGTTCCTAAAAAGGCTATTCGGCCTTTGTCCAAAAACAGGATCCTATCGGCAATACGCTTAATGCTGGTCAATTCATGGGTAACCACAACGAGCGTCATGCCCAACAATTTACGCAAATCAAGCAGTAGCCGATCCAACGATGCGGCGGTAACCGGATCCAAACCGGCAGCCGGTTCGTCGGCAAACAAAATCGGCGGATCAAGCGCGATGGCCCTGGCTAAAGCCGCCCGTTTGCGCATGCCTCCGGAAAGCTCCGAAGGCAATAATTCGGCGGCGTGAGGCAAACCGACCAACTTTAATTTAAGCCGTACCAATTGATTAATGAGATCCGTTTTCAAATTCGTGTGCTGTTCATAAGGAATAGCCACATTATCGGCCACGGTGATTGAATTGAGCAAGGCTCCGTTTTGAAATAAGACGCCGATTTTGCGCATTAAAATCATCGCCTTTTTTTCGGGTAGGCTTAATAAATCGTGTCCGAGTAAATAAATCTTTCCCGAAAAGGGATAAAGCAAACCGATCAAATGTTTCAAAAGCGTAGTTTTACCGCAGCCACTGGTTCCCAAAATAACCAAAATTTCGCCTTCGTAAACTTCAAAAGAAACATCCTTCAAAATGACGGTTTCGTTGTAACCCCCTGTTAAATTTTCCACTTTTATGAGCGCTTTCGAAGTCAAAACGAAGGCCCTCCAAAGTAGAAGATCAATCCCAGAATACTGTCCGCCACAATCACAAAAAAGATGGAAGCAACAACCGAACTCGTTGTTACTTTGCCCACGCCTTCGGCACCGCCTCTGGCTTTGAATCCAAAATAGGTGGCAGTCAGCAAAATGATCACGGCAAAGGTGACGCTTTTAACCAGGCCCGTAAAAATTTCCTTGTAGCGAAGAACGGAGATTACTTCTTTAAAAAACGGCAATAAATCAATATCCAAATACGTCACGCCAATAACCGCTCCGCCGATGATGCCGATGACGTTGGCAAAAACGGTCAGTAACGGCAAAACAATTAAAAGGGCATACAATTTCGGGACAATCAAATAAGGCAAAGGGTCAACGCCCATCACGTTCAGGGCATCGATTTCTTCGGATACTTTCATGGTGGCAATCTCGGCGGTAATGGCCGATCCGGAACGTCCGGCCACCAGAATGGCGGTGATTAGCGGCCCCATTTCACTAATCATGGCAACGGCAACCAAGTCGGCTACGTAAATATTCGCCCCGAAAAGACGCAATTGAGCGGCCGACTGCAGTGCCAGAATAAAACCGATTAAGAAGGCAATTAATCCGACAATAAACAAGGCATTAACGCCAATTTGAACGCCCTGATTAATCACCTCCGAACGGCGACGCAATTTTTTACGGAAGAATGCCACAAAAGCCCAGTAAAAAATATCGGCGAATAAAACAAGCGATTCGATAAAATAGGACATCCATTGATGAGCGCTATCACCGATGCGGACAAAAATATTTTCTTTGGCGGGCTTGGATGCCGGCTTTGATTCGATCGGAGCAAACAATTGTAAAGTGTGCGATACATTCGCACTCATACCTTCAAACCGAACTTGCTTGTCCGCTTCACGAAGGCGGTTGGCAAAGGACTGAATAAAAACCGCACCGGTACTATCCAATGTGTGCACTTCCCCGAAATCCAAAACAATTTCTTTTAGCGGATTCTTCAGCAGAGATTTTAATTCGCTTTCCAATGAAGGGACTTCGTAATAAGTAATACGCTCCGGCAGTTTATGGATTATTGCGTTCATGCCCTGCCATGTCCTTTTCCAACTTAGAAATGGTTTTCCGGATGAAGGTATCCACTTCGCCGTTTAAAATACGATTTACAGCTACCACAAAATCATTCATGCTGCTTTTCTTGGGTAACGGCTCCGAACGGTCGAATGCATGTTCCACCAATATCTTCCCTGTTCGGAAATCTTTAAAATCCAGCACCATTTGGATGTGAGCCACCGGCTTTTTGATTTTACCCGTCGGTTTTTGCCATTCCAACAGATCAATCGTACCGTCAATCATGTATTGGGGAGCCTTTGTGGTGAGCTCAATGGAACTTTCTCGAAAAACTTTCAGAATTTCAAGTCTGCGCCAAATAAAAAATCGCAGAGCCTCATCAAGCGGTTCCCCCCAGACATGGTAAACATAGTATTGTAATTCATTGCTCTTACTACGCAAAGCAATTTGTCTTGTCTTGAATGCAGGACGAATCGTAAGCGGGTTTACAAGTACCGAATAGGGCAGTTCGTCATATTGAACAGAATCGGCTAAAACAGGCGTTAACGAAGGCTCAAGGACGTAATATTTTTTCAAAATTCGCTTGCTGGCGCACCCGTTCATTAAAAAAAACGATACGGCTAATAATCCGATTAAAATCAATTGGGTAGGACGTTTATTTTTTAAGTTTTTCATCTGGAGGATTCTCCGGTTTTGTACCACCAATTAGAACAGACGGGTCTTCTTCGATTTCCTTAGCCGCCGTATTCAATGCCCGCACCATTTGATTCAATTGCTCCATAGTTTGATTAAGACGCAGGCTATTCATTTTAACCAAATTATCCATTTGTTGAAGCAGGTTTCTCAAATAGCCGATGGCCAGATTCACCTGTTCATCGAATTTGTAAATATTGGCTTTATTGAGTTTGTCCGCGACCTGCGCAATGTTTCGCATGGTCATCTTCAAAGTATCCGAATTGGCTACGGTTTCCAATGCGTATAATGTCCGCCTGGCTGAAGCCGAGGCAAGCGCAAGATTGGTCGCGGATGAATCCAAATTTACTAGAATATGTCGTAAATTCGGCTCGGTAACGTTAACCAGGTGGTTGATGTTGCTCATAGTAACGGTGGATTGATCGACCAAACGAAATACTTTTTCACGATTGGTCTGATTGGTAAATTCGATTAAATTGTTTAAAACCAATTCCGCTTTCTCGGCCAATATTTCCGCCTTGCCGGTGATCTCTTCGGTTAACGACTTGCCAGGTTTAATATAGCCGCCCGGTTTGAGTAAGGGCGCTTGCGGTGTACCGCCTCTTAATTCGATTATTTTAAGACCGGTAATGCCCACGGCGGAAATGTTTGCCGTTACGTCTTGTTTGATCGGCGTATGTTTTTTTACGGCAATCGTTACAATAATTTCACCGACATTTTTGGGGTTAATGCGAATATCCTGCACCGTACCAACACGAACCCCCAAATACTTTACGGAACTTCCAATATCGAGACCGGAAACGGAAACGTTTTTGTATTTAATATAATAAATATCTTTTTGTTTAAAGAAGCGATCGATGGACAGAAGCAATAAAATGCCGATTAAAAGAAAAGTGCCGACGACAATAAAAACACCGAGACGAATTTTTTGCGAACGCGTAACCATGTATTTTAATCCGTTTTTTATTTTTAAAGTTACGGATTAACTTTTCCATGCGCAACAAATTGAACAAAAGACAATGAAAAGGGTTAAATAAAAAAATTAAAATTTTAAGAAAGATTTGTTTGCCTAATTACAAAAAACTAATTATATTTAGCACTCATTTAAAGGCGGTAACGATATGGCACGTACGATTGAAAAAAAGAAAAAGTTTAAAGAGAAACAAGTCCCTTCCATTATCATTGGTAAACGTAAAAAGACATTGTTTCTCGTTGGATTTTTCCTTTTAATTCTCGGTTATTTTTTTATGGCGCAGCCGCCGGTGTACGGTTTTATGTCCTTGCATCTTGCGCCCATAATTTTGATCATTGCCTATTTGATCATTTTCCCCATCGCGATTATGATCAAAGACAAAGCGCCTCAATCGGGCGATTAGCTCAGTTGGTTTAGAGCATCCCGACTTGTCGGGAGGGTCGTAGGTTCTTTTAAAACTTTTTACATTGGGGCGATTAGCTCAGTTGGTTTAGAGCATCCCGACACGTCGGGAGGGTCGTAGGTTCTTTTAAAACTTTTTACATTGGGGCGATTAGCTCAGTTGGTTTAGAGCACCTGCCTTACAAGCAGGGGGTCGTAGGTTCGAATCCTACATCGCCCACGAATAGAAATCCCGTCAGAGTGCGGGATTTTTTATTTTAATGAAACTTTTGAAAAATTAATTTGCGATGTTCAACTCACCCCCTCATTCCCCCTCTCTTCTTCGAAGAGAGGGGGACGTAATCCGTTGATCAACATAGAGTTAACTATGATTAATGGGCAAGTAGAAATCGGCATCGAATATTTAAAAATTGAAAAAATACTGAAATCACGGCATTTTTTCAAAGGCTTCTTTAGTGTAATAATTTTAGAAAAAGTATGCTCAAAAATTAGCTCAGTTGGTTTAGAGCATCCCGACACGTCGGGAGGGTCGCAGGTTCTGCTTGCATCCCGCTCAGCGGGTGAATCCTACATCGCCTACTCAAACATTAAACTCGCGTAGGCGGGCTTTTTTATTTTTTGATCGGATTTGTATACGGGCAAAAAAATAAGGGTATCCGACATCGGATACCCTTATTCCACTGGAGGAGTGGCAAGTAAGGGATACGGGCTAATATCCCTCTGGGTTCTATAATTGGGCGTTCTTCTTAAATTTCTTTATTTTATATTTTGCCTTAATTTTCAACTTCATGGCATTTTCCTTTCATTTTTAATTTCTGCGGGCAAAATCGCTAATTGCGCTCCGCATTACCATGACCTTGATCACAAGCGTCCTAATTTGTGATTCTAATCTAATTGTCGCTTTATCGCCTTTAAACTTTAATTTTTTGTTGAAGGTTTCATAATTATTTAACACCTTTAAATACGGGAATTTTATTAAATGATTCTCTTTCTCCCGGACACACAAAAGCCAAAGGAGGATTGCATGCGTTTCCTTTTTATTTTGATCGGTATCATTTTGATAAGTTGCTCTTCGAATCAATATGATTATTTAATCAAAAACGGTACGATCGTCGATGGAAGCGGAAATCCACGATTCAAGGGTGA
>JALWEA010000041.1 GCA_027039465.1 Calditrichia bacterium
GCAGCCAATTCCTGTTCCACTTCCGTATTCACTTTGTAAAAATGAATCTTTCCGGCATATTCTTCGGACAATTCTTCCAAAATCGGTTCAACGATTTTACACGGTTGGCACCATTCCGCCCAGAAGTCGATTACCGCTGGCAGATCGCCTTCATATTTCCATTCTTGATTTTGTTCGTAGTTAAACACTTTTTCAAGAAAATCTTTTTTAGTTAAATGTTCGGTCATAAAAAACTCCTTATAATTGTACTTTTTTTATTCTAACGAAATCGATTATTTTTTTATTTCGTCTTTTAACTTTTTTATTCGATGATTTTTGGGAAAGAAAGATACGAAAATATTTGTGGTCGATGGTTTATTGGTTAAACTGTTGAAAGGGTTAATCGTTATTCGTATATCCGTATATTCGTTATTCGTAAGGGGCGATTCGGTAGAGATCGGTGCGTACTTCCTTGAGATATCCCAACAATTCGTAAACCTGAAGAGAATAAAGGCAAAGGTTGTAGAATAATTTCGCAGCAACCTTATTGTTTTGAAACCTTTGAAAAATTAATTTGCCTTTTTAACTCACCCCCTCTTTCCCCCTCTCTTCTTCGAAAAGATGGGGTAATTTGTTGGCCAACATAGACTTAGCTATGATTGATGTGTGAGTAGAAATCTGCATCGAATATTCAAAAATTGGAAAAATCCTAGAATCACGACATTTTTTCAAAGTTTCGTCTCATAAATCGTAGCATTAGCAGCGGTTCGTTGCATTGAAGGGCAACCTGTTCAGTGTAAATCCGATCGATTTTCCCATTTCTCATAGCGCACGCCTTCGTCCGTTTTAATGATGTAGGCCTTACCCCCTTCCAGTTCGATGGCACGCGCCACTTTCTGCGGATTCTCCGGGGCATAGACAAACATGCACCCGCCGCCGCCCGAACCGTTGATTTTACCGCCGTAAGCGCCCGCCTTGATGGCGCTGCTCAACATGCGATCTATTTTAGGCGTGCTTATTTTTAACAAACCGGCAAGAACATCCTGATGCTCGGTTAACAATTTACCGAATTGGCGTTCATCCAACGTGTCTTTGCTCATTAATTTTTTGGCTTCCTGTGTTAAATCGCGATTCAAGACCGCACCTTGCAGCACTTCCATTTGACCGGCAGAAAGCAATGGCTGATAACGATTCAGTTGATCATACGGAACCGTTTTCAAATCAAATGCCGGATCTTCTTTTTTAATGATTTCAATCGCATCCAAAACGCCAAACTTGACCCGAGCCAAAATGCCTTTGGTATCTTTGGGTTGCAGGGAATCGCCTAAAACAAACGTGCCCAATTTTAATGCGAAGGGTTGCAAATTTACCGTTTCGCCAAATTCCTGATACAGCAATCCGCCCATGGCCGAAGCATAATGATCCATCATACCGCCTGGTTCATTGAATTCGACGACCTCGGCGCGATGTGCCATTTTCGCGATAAAAAAAGGATTGGAGAATTCCGGTTTTTGCACTTCGCTTGCGGCCGTTAAAAATCGCGCCCAGGCCACGCACAAAGCAGATGAGGACGACGTACCGGAATTAATGGGAATATTGCCATGAACTTCACAATCCCATCCTTCTTTTAGTCGCACTCCTTCCCTAAGCAAAACGTTAAAAACGCTGCGGAAATAATCGCGTTCTTTTTTGTACGGTACTTCTTTATTTTTGGTCGGCAGCTTAAATTTTTCTTCACTGTTAATATCGGGCAGATTAATGTGCATTTCCTTCGATCCGTTCGCTTTACCGGCAATTTGAATACGTAAATTTATGGCAGCCGTTATTACGGGCAAGCCCAAATAATCCTGAT
>JALWEA010000042.1 GCA_027039465.1 Calditrichia bacterium
CCTTGAATTTGAACGGTACCTTGATTTTGGGGCAAGGAATGTTTGAGTACCAAATTGCCGTAGAGAGCGATCAGGGCCAAAGCCAGCAAAAGACTTCCAAGGATTAAAAGAATGATTTTTCCTGTTTTCTTACTCATTTTCAAAACTCCTTTTTGTCAATATCCCGCTTGCCGGAGAATTTTGTATTTTGAACGATTAAATAAATTCGGCAAAGGATTTTTTTTGATGAAAGAATTTATTAAATTTAATTGTTAATCAAAAAAACTTTTTGCAACCGAAAGAATAGGAGAAATAGGATGTCTGTCAACAAAAATTATACGGATGAAACGAAGAGCGTTCATGCCGGGATGATGGAAAACGAACACCATGCCGTCGTCAATCCCATTTACCAAACTTCAACTTTCAAATTTCGCGACGCCGACCACGGTACGGCTTTATTTGCAGGAAAAGAAGAAGGCTACATTTATACCCGCATGGGGAATCCTACCGTAAAAGGTCTTGAGGATGCGGTCGCTCAATTGGAGCAGGGGCATAAAGGTTTGGCTTGCGGCAGCGGCATGGCCGCCATTCACACTGTATTTGGCGCTTATTTGAAACAGGGCGATCATGTAGTTTGTTCGGAAGCGGTTTACGGGCCGACCAATACGCTATTGGCGGAAATATTTAGCAAATTTGGCGTGCAGACTAGTTTTGTGGATACCTCGGATCTGAATGAAATTAAGAAAGCCATGCGGCCGGAAACCAAGATAGTGTATGTGGAAACGCCCGGTAATCCCACCCTTTGCGTAACGGATATTGCCGGTGCGGCCGAAATTGCCCATGCCCAAAATGCATTGTTGGTAGTTGACAATACTTTTGCCAGTCCGGTTTTGCAAAAACCGCTGGTTTTGGGAGCCGATATCGTGGTGCACAGTTTAACCAAGTTTTTGAACGGTCATGCAGATGTGGTTGGCGGATTGATTGTTACAAAGAATGAGGAACAATTTAAGGCGCTGCGACGTGCCCTGAATTTGTTTGGCGGTATTTTAGGGCCCATGAACTCCTTTTTGGTGCATCGCGGTATTAAAACTTTGGCCATGCGTATGGAACGCCATTGCGCCAATGCCCAAAAAATTGCCAAGTTTTTGGACAAACATCCCAAAGTGGAAAGCGTGGTTTATCCCGGATTGCCTTCACATCCGCAGTATGAAATCGCAAAAAAACAGATGAAATGTCCTGGCGGCATGATTAGCTTTGAAGTTAAAGGCGGCATTGAAGGGGGTAAAATTGTGATGAATAATGTTAAGTTGTGCCAGCTGGCAGTCAGTTTGGGAGGTGTGGAAACGCTGATTCAACATCCGGCTACCATGACCCATGCCATTATGCCACGAGAAATTCGTTTGCAGGCGCATATTACCGATGGCTTGGTGCGACTCTCGGTTGGCGTGGAAGATGTGGATGAGCTGATTGCGGATTTGGATCAGGCTTTGAATCGAATTCCGTAAAATCGGGGCATCTGACTGATTGCTATCAGTCAGATGAAACCGGGTTTTGGGACTGATAGCAATCAGTCCCAAAAATGTATAAAAAACAGCGATTAAGGGAAGCCCCTCGGTCGCTGTTTTTTGTAGTGTGATTTATATACAGGTGTTTAATCCCGTGAAAAAATCTATTTCCGATCCACCGTTACAATCATCAATCCCGTAGTTCCCACATTGCCGGCCTGATCATAAGCTTTAACATACAATGAATGTCGAGTGGGAATCGTATCGGCCACGGTTGTTGTATTCCATTGAAAAATCCACGGAGAATCCGGATTATCCTTCTGATTGGTTAACTGTCCGTCCACAAAAAATTCGGCGTGGGTAACACCAACATTATCCTGCAAATCAACGGAGACATTCACAGTGCCCTGTACCGTTTCTCCGCCGATAGGATACAGGAAAAGCGCTCTCGGAGCAACATTGTCCGCAGCCGGGCCGCTACGCCGATAAACGGTAACCGTAACAACCGGTGAAAAAGCATTATTGTTGCCGCCGTCGATGGCTTCGGCGTACAGAGTATGTGCCGTGGAATCGGAATATCCTGCGGTATTCCAATTGAACATGTAAGGATAGGAAGCGGTGGAATCTTTTAATTGCCCGTCAATGTAAAACCGTACTTTCTGTACCGATCGATCGTCATCTGCCTGGGCAACTACGTTAACAATTCCTTCCACCACCTGGCCGCTTTGGGGATTTAGAATGGCCACGGTTGGTTTTACGATATCTTTACTGTCTGCAATAATAAAATTGATATTGGCTGAATAGCCGATGTTGCCGTCCTTGTCTTTGGCAGCAGCAACCAAAACATGATTCACTTTCTTTTCGTAGTTGTTGATATTTAGGGGAATCATGTATGGCGCTTTGTCTAGGCGGCCGACTTCCTGCCCGTCCACATAGCACCAAACAGAGGACACTTCGTCATTATCTGAGGCCTGAATGTTTATTTTAATATTATCCGAAACAACCGCTCCTTCATAAGGATAAATGACTGCCACGACCGGCGGTATGGCATCGTTTGGCTGAGGGTAGGAGCAAGCGGCAATGAGTATCATGATTAAAATTAAAGAGGAAACTATGCGTACCATGTACGATCTCCTTTTTTACACTGATTAGTTTGATACATCGGCCTTAAATTTTAAGGATTTTGTAGCCGATTTAATAACCGTATGGGAAACAATCTTATTCCCGTTTATCGGCTTAATTTCCGTTTAAATTAGTTTGAATTTAAAGCGGGAAAACGTGGCTTAACTATTCAAGCGGCAAATCGTCCGGTACCTCAATTTCCATCCGCAGTAAGGCTGTGCTCATGGTCTTACCCTGCGCATCATGCTTTAAAGTGATGGTGCCCCCGCCGCCCAAAGCATTGTGCAGCAAAAAGTTTAAAGCGCCGATATTCGGTAATTCAAATCGTTCGACCGGCCCTTTGACCATATCGCCGAAATGAGCCTTAACCCGTTCCGGTGTTACTTCTTTTTTGATGATTTCATAGTACTCAGGCTTTCTGGCAATCACTCCCACATTGGATGTGTCGCCTTTGTCGCCGGAACGCCCGTGCGCCAAACGAATGAGTTGTACTTTCATTTTATGTCTCCGTTCTATTTAACTCAAAATTTTGTCAAACTCTTTAACGGTTGGATTCACTTGGTAATTCCCGCAAAATTTTTAAGGCCCTTGAGCGCAATTTTTGGTACAATTCTTTTTGCTGCAAAAGTAAGCTGCGAAATCCTAAAACAATATTTAAAAATTTAGCGGAATGCATAAACGATCGATCCGAAAACTTTTGTCTCGACAAATCAAGGCGGTTGATAACGATCGGAACGATGTACCGATTGAAATATTCGGTAGTAATGCGATGTAAATAATCAAGACTTTCCAATTCCTGGTAATAATTCAGAATATCATGGCGCAGTTTGTAATCGGTAATCAAATGCAGATCGCCCGAATTCTTTAAAGCGTAGAACGTGGTTTGTTGAGGTGTAAAAAAGTAGAGCGTCGTTACGGACTGTATCAAATGCAATAAAGAATCTTCTTGGAACCGTTTGCCTGGAATGATTCGAATCAAATGTCCAATGGCCATGTTTTGCGTTTTCATATTTTGTAACACGGAATCCAATTGACTTACATCTGCTTCTAAATCTTCATGCATGCTGTTTAAATATTGAATTTCCGTGTGTTGATTTTTGTAGTTTTCATAGCCCCGGTTAATCAGAAACGCAATAGTAATGCCAATAACAACGACAATGAGTTCAATGAATTTTTCCCGCCAGTCAATGGCCGTTTTGTCCGTTTTCTTTTTCATCGGAATTGCCCGTCAAGTGTTTGTGCAACGTTTTTAAATCACGTCAATGGTCAAAACCTTGGGTGAAACCGCTTCTTTGCGCAACAAAGCGGGCCAGTAGGCAATAACCTCCCGCACTCTCGGTCGGCCGCCTCCAAAACCGGTTACAGCCGGCGGCCCTGTAAGCACCAACGGAACAATTTCGTTGGCAAAGGTTTCCAGGTGCTTTTTATTGTGCCCGCGCACGCCGATTAAAAAGACCACTTCATTGGGGTCGGGAATGGGCGGTGCGGTGGTGCCGTGGCAGGCATTGTATCCTAAAAATTCTGTGTGAATTTCATCGAACTCCAGCCCCAGATATTGAATACGCTTGCGCACAATTTCATCGGCTTTTTGAGCTTTTTCCAGCGCTTCCGGCCAGGCGTAGGTTAATTGCCCGATGCAGGTGTAACCGTCAAAATAAGAAATGGAAACCTTGTAAAATTCCGTAAACGGCTTGCCCTTAACGCCGAAAACTTTAACTCGGTTCGGCCCTTCCTGTTGCAAATGAATGGAAGTGAAATCAGCCACCACGTCCGGTGTAATGTAATCGGTCGGATCGCCCAGCTCGTAAACCAATTGTTCTTTAACCGTGCGTTCGTCCACCAATCCGCCTAAGGATTCGTGTTTGGTGATTACCAATGTGCCGTCCGGATGGGCTTCCACAATGGGGAAACCGATGCGTTCCATGTTGGGCACATCTTTCCAACCTGCCAAAAAGTTTCCGCCGCTGGCCTGTGCGCCACATTCGTTGATGTGGCCGCCCACGATACCTGCAGCCAGTTTGTCCCAATCATCCCAAGCCCAGCCGAATTCGTAAATCATCGGGGCCAGCGTCAATCCCGTGTCCGTTACCCGACCGGTAATGATAATTTGCGCGTCTTGCTCCAAAGCTTCTACGATAGGGCGCGCTCCGAAATACACGTTGGCGCTGCTAATGCGATCGCGAATGATGGTAATATCCTCGCCGGTTTCCATATTTTTTAAGGCATTACCCGAAGCAATCATTCCGTCAAGGTAATTCAGAATATCATCACCGTAAACCGCGGCCAAACGCAATCCTTTCAAGCCTTTACGCTCGGCAATATCGCGTACGGCGATCATGCAGGCAATGGGATTAACTCCGCCAGCGTTGGTAATGAGCTTGACCTTTTTTTCGACTAAGTCCGGTAACAGTTCTTCCATCAAACGTACAAAATCTTTGGCGTAACCCAAATTGGGATCGCGCGATTTTTGTTTTTGCATGATGGACATGGTGACTTCAGCCAAATAATCCATTACCAAATAGTCAATCGGCCCTTCGCGCACTTGATCAATCGGCGCGTCAAATCGGTCGCCCCAATAACCTTGTCCGCTGGCAATACGAATGACGTCTTTCATTTACATACTCCTGCCATTCTTATTTTTAAGATTTCAAATATTTTCCTGCGCTTTTATTTCGTTTTCGCAGAATATTTGCTAATTTAAACAAACGCTATGATAAATAAGTTAAAACGGATTGATTTTAAAACCAAATGTGTTCTGTAGAATACATCACAAAATGGCGAAAAATTTAGGAGGCCTTTATGGATTTCGGATTGCAAGGTAAAAAAGCGATTGTGTTAGCCGCCAGCAAAGGATTGGGAAAGGCTGCAGCCGAGGCTTTGGCTTCGGAAGGATGCGCTTTGGCAATTTGCGCGCGGAATGCCGAACCTTTGCAAAAAACGGCCCGGGCGATAAATAAACGATATCAGGTACCTGTATTTACCGGAACGGTTGATATTCATGAT
>JALWEA010000043.1 GCA_027039465.1 Calditrichia bacterium
CCAGATAACAATCCGTAAAACCGTGCTTGAGCGTTTCATATTTTTCCTTTTGTTTGATAATTAAAACAAAGGTTTTACTATATTGATGTTTTTGCCGTTAAAAAGTTAGGAAAATTTTTTATAGAATTTTAATGCGTATTTAAGTATGAAGTTGAATTTAAAATTTTTTGTTATGGCCTGTTGCTCGATTCGCTATTTATCAACTCATTTTATCCAGATCTGCATTCATTTTTAGGTAATTTTCAAAATTCTTGCGCAAAACCCAAAAATATTGAAATTTATTTTGGATTAATTAATTAAAAGATTTAAATTTCCACTCTTAAATAAAAATGAGTTGCAAGAAGCATTTGAGATGAATGCTTTTTGATTTTAAGAAGGTTAATTTAAGAGATAAAAACAGTTAATCTTTTAAGGAATTAATTCGAGAACAATATTCGTTTTTCAAATTACAAAAATCATAAACAGGGGTTACCATTTATGGAAAAGACAAAAGAAACCAAAACCTTGGAACGCGTGACCATTCGGTTTGCCGGTGATTCCGGCGACGGTATGCAGTTAACGGGAATGCGTTTTACTTCGACTACAGCCCAGGAAGGACATGAGCTGGTAACATTGCCGGATTATCCGGCAGAAATCCGCGCACCGGCCGGAACTTTGTACGGTGTCTCCGGATTTCAAATTCAAATCAGTAGTTCGGAAATTCACACCCCAGGCGATCAACCCGACGTATTGGTGGCTATGAATCCGGCTGCATTAAAAGTAAATCTTAAATTAGTAAGAGATAACGGCATCTTAATTATCAATTCCGACGCGTTCAATGAGCGCAATTTGCAATTGGCCGGTTATGAAAGCAATCCTTTGGAAGACGGGTCGTTAAAAGGGTATCAGGTGTTTGCCGTACCCATAACAACCTTGACAAGAAAAGCATTGGAAGATATTAAGCTTTCGGTTAAAGAAAAAGATCGCAGTAAAAACTTTTTTGCTTTGGGAATTGTGTTTTGGTTGTTTACCCACCCGATGGAACCGACCATTGAATGGATTAAAGAGAAGTTTAAAAAGAATCCGGAAGTGGTGGAAGCTAATATTCGTGCTTTAAAAGGCGGTTATTCTTATGCGCTTTCCACGGAATTGTTTACCACCCATTATCGCATTGGCAAAGCTAAAAAGGCACCGGGTAAATATCGCAATGTAACGGGTAACGAAGCGACGGCTTTGGGATTCATTACGGCAGCCAAGAAAGCACACAAGGAATTATTCCTGGGAAGTTACCCCATTACACCTGCCAGCGATATTCTGCACGAACTTTCCAAATATCGGCATTATGACGTAAAAACTTTTCAGGCGGAAGATGAGATTGCCGGTATCGGTTCCGCCATCGGCGCTTCTTATGCCGGTGCTTTGGGCATTACCACGACTAGTGGTCCCGGTGTTGCCCTAAAATCCGAATTTTTGGGATTTGCCGTTATGGCCGAACTTCCGTTAGTGGTTACAAACGTTCAGCGTGGCGGCCCCAGCACGGGCTTGCCGACCAAAACGGAACAATCGGATTTGTTGCAAGCGTTGTACGGACGCAACGGTGAAGGACCTATTCCGATTATTGCCGCCAAGAGCCCTGCCGATTGTTTCTATGCGGCTATTGAAGCCTCGCGTATCGCATTGAAATTCAATACACCTGTATTCTTGCTGACGGACGGTTATATTGCCAACGGCGCCGAGCCCTGGAAAATCCCGAATGTCGATGATATCCCGGAAATTGAAGTTGAATACGCTACCGATCCTGAAAATTACCTGCCGTACAAACGCGATCCGGAAACACTAGCACGTA
>JALWEA010000044.1 GCA_027039465.1 Calditrichia bacterium
CTTGTTAAAACATAAAACGCAGGAACCAGGCGGCAAAGTAAGCGCCGAACGCGGCGTGGTTAAGGTGCCGGATGAGCGGCTGGACAAACTGACCGCTATGTTTAATCCCAAGCGTAAAGTGAATGCAACTATCGAATACATTAAGGTTCCGGGACTGGAAGGCGAATCGGCCGGAACACGCGGTTTGCCAGGTCAATTTTTAGCCAATCTGAAAACCGTGGATGCGCTTTTGGTTGTGGTACGTAATTTTGAAAACGAATACTACCCGCATCCTCTGGAGCGCGTGGATCCCAAGGCGGACATCGAGTACATTAACTCGGAATTCCTGCTGAGCGACTTGGGCATCGTGGAAACGCGCTACGAAAAACTTGCCAAGCTGGTTAATAAAACACAAAACGAAAACGATCGTCGCGAGTTGGCTCTGTTCGAAAAATTAAAAGCGCATTTGGAAGAAGAACAGCCCTTGCGCACCATGGATTTTGACGAGCACGAGCAGTTGATTTTAAAAGGCTATCAGTTTTTAACGGCCAAACCGGTGCTTTACGTGATCAATATTCAGGAAGACCAAATTCCCAATGCCGAAGCCATCGAGCAAGAGTTTGCCTATCTCAATACCAAGAACTCCGGCGTTACCACTTTAAGCGCGGAAATCGAAAAGGAAATTTCGGAACTGGATGAAGAAGATGCGCAGGTATTCATGGAAGATTTGGGCATTCGGGAACCGGCTTTGCTGAAATTAATCCGCAAATCTTACGAACTGTTGGGCTTGATTTCCTTTTTTACGGTAGGTGAAGATGAGTGCCGTTCGTGGCCCATTCCCAAAGGCACCAATGCGCAAAAGGCTGCCGGAGTGATTCATACTGATTTGGAAAAAGGATTTATCCGTGCCGAAACGGTTCATTACGACGATCTGATTCGCGAAGGCTCCATGCAAGCCTGCAAAGAAAAAGGGTTACTGCGCTTGGAAGGCAAAGATTATATTGTGCGGGACGGGGATATTCTGAATATTCGGTTTAATGTTTGATGATAAGAAGGATTATGGGTTAAGGGTTAAGAGTTATGGGTAAAGCGTTATTCGTGTATTCGTATATCCGTTATTCGTAAACCGTAATTTGTGCAAATGGGGTGCTTCCGCTTCCTGATACGATGAGATTCCTGAAAAGATGTGTTTGTAAAGAAAAATCAATTACCTAAAATTCCGGGCATAAAATTCGGTGTTTATTAGATGACAAAGTAAGGGACGTTTAACGAATACACGGATAACGAATAACGATTTCTCATTTTTCCCAAAAAAGAACAAATAAGAACAACAACCATGGAACAAAAAATCGATTTAAATCCGAAAAACGAAAACGACACGCGCGCGTGTTACATTCTGGACACAAACGTGCTCTTGCACGATCCGTCCGCTATTTTTCGTTTTAAGGAACATATCGTACTTATTCCCTTATTTGTTTTGGATGAAATTGACACCAAAAAGAAAGACCCGCAGCTTGGTTACAATGCCCGCGACATCAGCCAAAAATTGGAGCAGCTTATTCAACGCGGCGACAATCCCGAACAAGGCGTAAACATTCCCAACGGGCACGACGGCCATTTGTACATCGTTAATAATTTTATGTCAGAAAATTTGCCGGCCGAACTTTCCACCACCTACAAAGACAATGCCATCCTTTCGCAAATTATGGGGCTGAAAGAACATTTCCCAAAACGCAACTTTATTCTCATTTCCAAAGACCGCAATTTGCGCATTAAAAGCTGGGCCTTACAAATTCCCTGCGAAGACTATCTGCATGATAAAATCTCCGAGGAATATTTGGACAGCTTTTTTCAACCGGTTAAGGAAATTGCTTTGGACGAAAGTGAAATCAATTTGCTGTTCAAACACAAAGCATCCGGTGATTGGGAGATTCCGTACCGTAAAAAATGGCGCTTGAATGAAAATGAAGGCGCGGCCTTATTCGATCCGGGCAATCAATTTTTCGGCATGGGCATTCGCAAGGGCGACCGCCTGAAATATTTCGATTATTTCTCAACCAAAATTTTGGACATGCCGCCCAAGGTTTTGGATATGGAGCATTACACGTACAATTTCGAGCAAGCGGTGTGCATGCAGCAAGCCATGGATGACGACATTAAAATTCAGATTATCATCGGCAAGGCCGGAACCGGCAAAACGCACATTGCCATGGCGGCGGCCCTGGAAAAAGTTTTCAAAGAGCGCAAATACGATTCCATTAAATTAATAAAACCGGTGATCACCAAAAGTCGCCTGGGCGAGGATATCGGATTTTTGCCGGGCTCGGTAAAGCGCAAACTTTTGCCCAAGATGCGGCCATTCGTGGAAAAGCTGCGCCTGTTTACCAAAGACGGCAGCGAGGAAAGTTACAAAAAATTGATCGACTCCGGCGTAATCGAGCTGTTAAATTTAGCGGATATTCGCGGCGCCGATCTAGCCAATTCCTTTGTCATCTTTGACGAGGCTCAGAATGCCAATCCTTTTCAGATGCGCACGCTGGGCACCCGCCTGGGCGAAGACACCAAATTAATTGTTTTGGGCGATCCCACGCAGATTGACAGCGTTTACCTCGATAAATTCAGCAACGCCCTGATCTACCTGTACGAAAGCGCCTTGCAAAATCCCACGCCCTTTTTAGCCAATATCTGTTTGGTGCAAATGGTTCGTTCGCACACTTCACAATGGTTCGAAAAAAATTTTCAACCGGGACGTTAAACATTTCCGATCCGATTTTTTCTTTTAAAAATGCCCGTTAATGAATAAATTGAACCGTCCGAATTCAACAAAAGGAAAAACTTCATGATCAGTATTACCATCTTTGTTATTTCGTTAATTCTTCTCTTTTTGGTCGGCTTTGGCATCGGCGCCGGCATCACCTATTACTTTATGTCCAAACATCAAAAAAATGCGCGGGAATTGGCAGCCGAGTTCGGTTCCAAAGCACAGGAAGAAAAGATGCGCGAACTACAAACGCTTTTGAATCAGGTAAAAGATTCGTTTGGCAATCTTTCCATGGAAGTGCTGAGCAAGAGCACCAAGCAACTGGTACAAATGGCCGACAAAGTTTTGGAAGACCGTTCCCGGCTGTCGGAAGAACAATTAACCGGCAAGAAAAAGCTGATCGATCAGACGCTCGGCAACATGAAAGAAGAACTTTCCAAGGTGCAAAATTTGATTCAGAAAATCGAAAACGAGCGCAAACAAAGCTACGGAGAGTTGAGCACACAGTTAAAGCAATCGATGGAGCAGACGCAGCACTTGCAGAACATTACCCAACAACTTTCCACTGCTCTGACCCACACTCAAGCCCGCGGACAATGGGGCGAACGCATGGCCGAAGATGTGCTGCGCATGGCCGGATTCATTGAAGGCATTAACTACCTAAAGCAAACGCGCTTGCAATCCAGTGAAAAAAGGCCGGATTTTACCTTTCTGCTGCCTCAGAATTTAAAGGTAAATATGGATGTTAAATTTCCGTTGACCAATTACCTGAATTACCTGAATGCCGAAAACGAGCAGGAACGGGAGCATTACAAAAATCTGTTTTTGCGCGATGTTCGTCAGCGCATTAAAGAAGTGACCACCCGCGATTACATTAATCCGGCCGAAAATACGGTGGATTACGTGATTGTGTTCATTCCAAATGAACAGGTGTACGCCTTCATTAACGAAAACGACAGCTCTATTTTGGACGAAGCCCTGAAAAACAAGGTCATCTTATCATCGCCGATTACCCTTTACGCGGTATTGGCCGTTATTCGGCAGGCGGTGGACAATTTCAATCTGGAACGGACGGCTGCCGAAATCTTAGCCTTGCTGAATGAATTTAACAAGCAATGGGATAAATTCAAGGAAGGCATGGAAAAAATGGGTAAACGCATCGCAGATGCACAAAAGGAGTACAACAATTTGGTCACCACACGCACCAACCAATTGGAACGTCCTTTGCGTAAAATCGAGCAGGTACGGGTTGAAAAGCATTTGGACGGCATCACGGTTCCCAAGGCCTTACCTGGCGAACCGGAGGCATAGCCATGAAGCGGTTGCTTGTTTTTATCGGCTTTCTTTTCCTTCTGAACCCATCCGTTAATGCCGCAACCATTACTTACACGCTCGCTTTCGATCGACCGGCCAAGCATGTGGCCTCGGTTGAAATCCGTGTTCCCGTGCAGCATGCGGATACACTGACTTTTGCCATGCCTGCCTGGGCGCCCGGTCGTTATGTGATCTACAATTTTGCTAAGAACGTTTTTGATGTTCACGCTTACGGCGACGGCAAACTTTTAGCGCGCCCGATTTTGGTTGATAAGCAAACGTGGAAAGTGCCGGTTAAAGGACATCGCGAAATCGTATTGTGCTACCGGGTTTTTGCCAATACGCTCGACGGCACTTTTTCACGCATCAATTCGGACGGAGCCACCATTAACGGCGCCTGCATTTTCATGTACGTAAAAGGCCGCAAGTCATGGCCGGTGCGATTAAAGCTTGAATATCCGGCCGAATGGCAGGCGGTTACACCCATGGAGCGCGAGAGCAATTTTTGGTTGGCTGATAATTACGATCGCTTAATTGATAGCCCGATGGAATTGGGGCACCTGTTTGTTTACCGGATTCAAGTCTTAGGCAAACCGCACGATTTGGTTTTTCATCAAGCCGTTAAAGACAGCATGCTATCTGTTTTTAAAAACGATTTACGCAAGGTGATTCAATATCAGGCCTCCGTGTTCGATTCCTCTTTACCCTACCGCCGCTATGTCTTTTTCTTCCATCTTTCACCCGATTTGGATCATCCGGACGGCATGGAGCATTTGAATTCCTGTCGGGTCATATTGCGCATGGATGTTAATAAAATTCGTTGTAATGCCAACACCGATCCGGATTATGACAATTTGATCTGGCTGAGCGCCCACGAGTTTTTCCACACATGGAATGTTAAGCGTCTGCGTCCCGTTGGTTTAGGCCCGTTTGACTATAGCAGAGAAGTGTACACGCCCTGCTTGTGGATTGTGGAAGGCTGGACATCCTATTATGCGTATTTGGCCCTGCTGCGCACCGGTATTTACACGGAAGATAAATTTCTTTTTGAACTCTCGGGACGCATCACCCGCTACGAACACAATCCGGGCAAAAAATATCGTACATTGGCCGAGACGTCGATTTTAACCTGGCTGTTCAAAGGGCATGTTCCTCGTTTTGCCGCTACCAATATTGACACGACAACTTATTCCTATTATTACAAAGGCTTAATTGCCGGATTTTTACTGGACATCCTATTGCGCAGCGAAGCGCAGCCTTCTTCTTCATTGGATGAACTTGTGCAAGCTTTATGGCGGCGATTCTATCAATCGACCCAAACAAATTATTACCTGTCCGGTCACGGCTACACGGAAACAGAAGTGGAACAAATGATTGTTGAGCGCCTGGGAGAGATTGGTCGCAAATTTTTGCAAACCACGGTGCATTCAACCGAACCCGTGCCATACAATATTGTTGAGAAGATGGGTTTAAAACCGGTTGAGGAAGAAGGTAAATTTAAATTGGTGAAAGTAACATGGCCCACTCAAAGAGCAGAGGAACTTTGGCGAGCGTTTAAAACGGGAAAGATCATAAAAAATTAACATCTTTATTCGGATGAAAAATTTTGATTCATCGAGAGGTTCGTAGCGGCAACCGCGTCTCGATACGTTCCGCTTGCGCGGAACACTCGACAACCGATTGCCTTTATCCGGTTCCCGAGTGATTCTGCCGGACTTGTACGGGCGAAGCATTTCCCTTACAAATAAAGAAGCAATCGATGTTTTTAGTTGCACAACGTTAAATTTTTTGAGTTTGCAGCGTATTGACGGAAATGCTTCGCCCTTACATCGAACATCGCAAGAGGAAAGGCAGAATCGTATCCGAGGAATGGACACGCTACCTTATGTCAACAGAACGTTAGGGGGCACTATGAGCAAACCCATTCAAAAATTACCCAAAGACTATGCCAAATTATTATCGGCGGTTAAAGAACGCATCAGGACAGCCCAGTATGAAGCGTTAAAAAGAGTAAACAAGGAGTTAATAAACTTATATTGGGATATTGGAAAACTTATTACTGCTCAACAGCAGGATGCTAATTTTGGTGATTCAATTGTTGACCAACTGGCGAAAGATTTACAAAAAGAATTTCCCGGCATCAAAGGCTTCTCCAGACGCAATGTTTACTACATGCGTGAATTTTACCTTAGCTATCGGGATTACCCAAGAGTGCAACCATTGGTTGCACAAATTGGTTGGACCCATAATATAATCATCCTTGAACGATGCAAAGATATGTTAGAACGAGAATTCTACATTCGAATGACCCGTAAATTCGGCTGGTCGAAAAATATACTTATTCATCAGATTGAAAATCAAACGTACCAAAAAACCCTATTGGGCCAAACTAATTTCGACAAAACGGTAAGTCCGGAAATTCGTAATCAGGCGAAACTGGCGGTAAAAGACGAATACATTTTTGACTTTTTGGAGCTTGGTGAACTACATAGCGAACGCGAACTGGAACGCGCTCTTATTTCCCGCATTGAACAATTTCTACGAGCTATGGGAAACATGTTTGCTTTTATGGGCAGCCAATTCCGATTGGAAGTTGAAAATAAAGAATATTCCGTTGATTTACTGCTTTTTCATCGTCGGCTTAAATGTCTTGTAGCCATTGATTTAAAAGTGGGTGAATTTAAACCGGAATATGTCGGAAAAATGCAGTTTTATTTGTCCGCTTTAGACGACCGGGTACGCGAACCCGATGAAAATCCGTCGATTGGCATCATTCTGTGCAAAGAGAAAAACCGTACAATTGTGGAATATGCTTTACGTGATACAAACAAGCCCATTGGCGTCGCTACGTATCGAATTATTAAGCAGCTACCGAAAGAACTCATTGGTGAGCTACCATCACCGGAAGAAATTGCCAAATTATTGGACGGTTTAAATTGATTGAAAAAGCAAGTTGAATATTGACCCGGATAGGCAAAAACTAATTTCTTTTAAAATTCCAAATTCAAATAATCTTCAATACTCGTAATTTCCATCTTCCTTTTTGCCGGAAAATTTTTAAAAAATGCCGCCTGTTTGGATTTCAGCTCCGATTCGTATTTAACTTCAATGAGTGTTTCATCAAAATAAAAATCCAGTTCCAAACCGTTTTTGTAAACATAGCAAGGATTTTCATTTTTAATTTTCAAAAAGACCAGATTTTCAAATACCGCTCCCTTATCGCGAAAACCGGTAAAAAAATTACGAATGCCCGTGTCCGCCGAATAAATTTTATTGGGCGCCTTCAGTCGTTCGTTCAATTTACCGCAACGTTCGACGGAATAAATTAAAAAGGTCTGTTTGAAATATTCCACATCACGCCGTACAGTGTCCGCCGAAACACCCAAAACTTTAGCCATTTTGCTTAAACTCATTTGTTTGCCGGAGCGCTCCATTAATAAACGGAATATATCCTTAATTCGACGAATGTCACGGATTCCATGGCGAGCTACGATGTCTTTATAGATGATTCCTTCAATCAAATTATCCAGATAACTTACATCTTCGGTTAACACATACTCAGGCATTCCACCCATTTGCATAAAATTTTCAAAATAGGATTCCAGGAGATAGCTTTCCGATTTTTTAGGCTTTAAATTTTTAAACAATAAAAATTCCTGAAAATCAAGGGGCATAACTTCCACAATCCTCGCGCGCCCGGTTAAGAAAGCGCCGGTATCCTGCAAAATAGATGCCGATGATGACGAAGCATAAATTTTAACATTTTCCGAGTCGTACAAATTTTTAAGCTCCCGATGAATATTTTCCCGAACACCCACTTCATCAAAAAACAAATAAATTCGTTCGTCAAGAGATAACCGAAAAATTTTGCGGTAAGCCCGTAATATTTCATTGATTTTAAACGGTTCAAGAGCAATGGAATCCAATGAAACGTATAAAATGAACTTAGATTCCACTGTTTTCAATAATCTTGAAATTAACAATTTCATCAAAGAAGTTTTACCAACCCTGCGCAGGCCGGTTATTAGAATAATATCGGGATTAGCCAAATACTTTTCTAATATTTTCAAATATTTTTCACGATTTATAAATGATGGGCTAAATTCTTTTTCCCACCACGGATTAAATTTAAAAAGCTCTTCCGTAATATCCATAACTTCCACCTATTCACTAAACATATTTTTATCGTACAATATTTGTTAATATTATACGATAGCATCGTATAGTTTGCAAATTTTTTTATACGATAAAAATGAAGAATTGTGATTTCATTTGATCCTACAATTTAAGATTTGTGAATGCACTGCTCAAAAAATAAAAATTAATTGAAATCTCAAAACTTTTTAGTATGGTTTTGAAGATAAATAATGTTAGTTTAAGTTTAATTTTTAATAATTCTTTTACGGGATAATCCCAGATGAATGGCAATAAAAATTTTACCGAATATTTAAATCAAATTTTGGCATCGTTAAAAACAATAGATCCAAAACTCGTTATGATATTTGGCACGTTCTCAAAAGGGATTGTTAATGAAAATAGCGATTTGGACTTACTCGTTGTATTAAATCAAACTGAAATTCCAAAAAATTATGATGAAAAATTAGAGATGAAATTAATGGTTAGAAAACTAATACGTGACATTAATAAAAAAATACCTATCGATTTAATCGTTTACACAATTCCCGAATACGAAGCATTCAGAAAAGGTCACAGCTCTTTTTCGAAAGAAGTTATGAAAACAGGAAAAATTATTTATGAAAAACTAAGCTGATGGATGGGTTCGCTACACCAAAATCAACTTACTTCCCGTAAACTACATTTCAGCCCACATCCACAAACACTTCTCCGTTTTTCTCACGCACATCAAACCGCTTTAACTTCAACTGCGGGTTGCCCGTAAAACTGCCGTCGGAAAGATTGAACTTCCAACCGTGGTACATGCAGATGAGTCGGCCGTCCTTAATTACACCATGGCTCAACGGTGCGCCCTGATGCGGACAAGAATCTCTGAAAGCCAGCACTTGCCCCTGATAACGGATCAGAACGATTTTTTTATCGTCAACCCGAACAGCCAACGGTTTATTTTCTTTGACTTGTGCGCTGCTGGCAACTTTGACCGGCTTGCTCACTACAGAGAAACTTCCTCGCTCAGGCTAAATCCCTTGTCGGTTTTTACGACCCGACCGGCGGCACGAAACGGGTCATGCTCAAAAACAAGAATCCAGTTTTCTTCAACCGCTTGCGGTAACAGGCGTTTCTTTTCTTCAAGCGTAATGAGCGGATTATTGTCGTAGGCCATAATGTAAGGCAGCGGAATGTGCGAAACAGTAGGCATTAAATCGGCGCAATAAAGCAGGGTTTGCTCTCCGTCCGAAACTTTGACTAATTGCATGCCATGGGTGTGGCCAAACATGACCAAAACTTCGATGCCAGGAAACAATTCTTTGGGGCCGTCTAATTGTACTAACTGTCCGGCTTCTTCAATGGGTTTGAAATTTTCGGGCATGTAACTGGCCCGATCTTTTTCGCTGGGATTATTGGCCCAGTACCATTGCTCGCCCTGAATGTAATATTTTGCGTTGGGAAAGGTCGGCTGCACTTGTCCGTCTTTAATCGTAGTTGCTCCGCCGGTGTGGTCAAAATGCAAATGGGTGATAATCACATCCGTGACATCTTCAACCTTGATGCCATGCGCTTGTAAATCCTTTTCCAGATCATGCGCTTTATGATTCACATTGTAAATATTGCTCAATTTTTCATTCAATTTATGGCCGACGCCCGTATCCACCAAAATCAGGCGATCATCACTTTTAATAACCATAACGCGCATGGCCAAAACAATACGATTCAATTCGTCGGCCGGATTGGTTTTACTCCACAGAACTTTAGGTACCACGCCGAACATGGCGCCGCCGTCCAAGCTGACATAGCCGGTTTCCACCGTAAATATTTCATAATTTCCGATTTTCATTTTTGCCTCCGTTGTAAAAGATAAAATTTTATCCGTACCGCTCAATCTTCACGCCGTTTGGTGCGCTAAATCCGTGCAATCTTTAATATTTCAGATGATGATCAAACCACGACTCCGTCAAATCCCGCGCAATATAATAGGCTTCGCTGCCCACTTCGAACGGGTGTCGGATGCCGAAAGTATGATCGGTGTTTTCAATAATCTCCAGACGTTTGGAAGGCGCTCCGCAATTTTCATACAATAATTTGCTTTCCTCTGCAGGAATGGTTTTATCCGCATCGCCATGAATAAATAAAGCGGGTGCTTCCAATTCCTTAATCCGTTCCGGCAAATCATAGCGATCCCTGTTTGCTTCCAAATCCTGCCAGTAACTCCAATTAACCTTCAGCGGACGCTTTAACGTTTTGCTTTCCACTTCAAGGTAACCCTGTTCCCGCCATTGCTTTAACTGCTCGTCCGAATATCGGAATAAATTACCAACCGCAGCCCAGGTGACCACCGCCCCGATTTCATCTTTAAATTCCAATGCGGAAAGCAAAGCTACCGCAGCACCGCGGCTGTGGCCTAAAATGCCTATACGTTCGGGATCGATTACCTGACGGCCGAGCTTCCCGTCAAGAATAGCCTGCACAACGGTCTGCACATCCTCAAGTTCTTGCGAAATCGTATTGGCGGCAAAATCTTCAAACGCAGTAAAACTTTTCCCGTCCGGTCCGATGCCATTCTTGGAAAAGTTCATGCTTAAGGTGACATAATCACTGCGCGCCAACGAAGTTCCTAAGTCCGGAAAGAACCCCCAATCCTTAAAGCCTTTAAATCCGTGTAAAATAATAATTACAGGCGCCTGACTGGTACCTTCGCTGTACCTTAAGTCAAAATGAATAACCGAATCCGTTTTATTCGGTACGGTGAGTAAACGGCGGATCATAGCAATTCTCCAAAAATACTAAACGCAAAACAACTTTTTGAAAAACTTCTTTAATAGGCAATTTACATCGCATTATACCGATCGATTGTATTGGTTAAACGATAGAAACCATTAAAATATTGCGGGCAATGAATAAAAAAGGTAAAGAAAAAACTCATGTTTTAAAACCGTTTCACAAAACTCGCTAATTTCCGTACTTGCTCTTCCGTAAGTTTTGGGAGGCCAGGCATCTTGCCTTTTCCATTGTGAATGATACCGGCAATTTGCGCTTCACTAAGATTATTATTGATTAACGACGGATTACCGTTCAATCCGTCGCCGCTCGTTCCGTGACAGGATGCGCAATTGTGTAAATACAGAATCATCGCTTGTTGATCACCCATACCGTGTTGCTCGGATGCCGCAGCCGAAGAGACAGCACCGAAAGGATTGCTCATCATTAAGTAACCGATAATAACAATAAGCGCAACGACCATAAATGCCGTAAAAATGACAATCGGTTTATTATCCAAGAAAACTCCGGTGTTATTAAATGTTATTAATTGCAAAAATAACAAATATTACATTCGCTTATTCAAATTTAATAAAATCGGGCTTAAAATCAAATAGTCCCGCAATGAATTCGATTCGTATTTTTGGCCAATCTTTAGTATTTTAGGTCGGTACGGCCATATTACGGAGACTGCGCATAAATGGAATATGCCCGTACCGAAAACCGTTTGATTCTTAAAAATTATTCTTAGAGGAATGCATGAAACCCGAAGAGTTATTTCATAAAATTTATCAAAGCGCAAAACGTTTGAATTTCCAAATTTACGTGGTTGGCGGATACGTGCGCGATAAACTGCTTGGCAAACAGGTTAAGGACATTGATTTTGTGGTGGTGGGCGATGCCATGAAGTTTGCCGATGCATTAAAAGAAGACCTGCATTTGCGTACCGTTGTTCGTTACCCGCGATTCGGTACGTTTATGGCCCGTTATTACGGATATCAATTGGAATTTGTAAATGCGCGGGAAGAATCGTATCAAAAAAATTCCCGTAAACCGGTTACCAAACAGGCCGATTTGTTTTCGGATTTAAGCCGTCGCGATTTTACGATTAATACCTTGGCCATGGATATTTCTCCGGAGCGCTTCGGCGAAATTATCGATATTTACAACGGACGAAAGGATTTGCAAGACGGCATCATTCGCACTCCGCTGGATCCGGTTAAAACTTTTTCCGACGATCCGTTGCGGATGCTGCGTGCCATCCGTTTTGCGGCACAATTGGATTTTACCATCGAAGAAAAAACGTTTGCCGCGATTCAGGCCAATGCCCATCGGCTTTCCATTATTTCTCAGGAACGCATTACGGATGAATTCAATAAAATTCTTATGACCGAAAAACCGTCCAAGGGTTTAAAACTATTGGATGAGAGCGGTTTGTTGAATGTTTTCTTTCCCGAACTGACGCGTTTGAAGGGTGTGGAACAACGTAAAGGCTTTCATCACAAGGATGTTTTTTATCATACGTTGGAAGTCGTGGATAATGTGGCGGCCAAAGGTGCGGACTTAAAACTGCGCTTGGCGGCACTACTGCACGATATTGGCAAACCCGCCACCAAACGTTTCGATGAACAGGCAGGCTGGACGTTTCACGGGCATGAAGTTGTGGGCCAACGCATGGCCAAAAAGATCCTAAAACGTTTTAAATATTCCAATGACATCATTCAATATGTGTGCAAGCTGGTAGGGCTGCATTTGCGTCCCATGGCTTTGGTCGGTGAAGAGGTGACCGATTCGGCCATTCGACGTTTGATTTTTTTGGCCGGTGATGATTTGGATGATTTAATGACTTTGTGCAAAGCCGATATTACCTCTAAAATCCCGAGCAAAGTGAAACGCTATCTGCAGAATTACGATTACGTACTTAAGCGCATTAATGAAGTGGAAGAACGCGATCGCTTGCGTAATTTTCAGCCGCCGGTGGATGGAAATGAAATCATGCAGCGTTTCGGCTTGAAGCCAGGCCCTCAAGTGGGAAAAATCAAAAAATTTATTCTTGAAGCCATTCTAAACGGAGATGTGCCCAATGAACACGACGCCTGTCTCGATTATATTCTAAAACACAAAGACGAGCTCTTGAGTGACGGCGGAAATCGTGAAAAGAAAAATGGTTAAGAGTTGAAGGGTTAAGGGGAAAGCGTATATCCATTATTCGTATAATCGTTAAGCGTTGAATAGTTTATTGGCTGAATGGGATGTTTGGGATTGGGAACTGATTGTGGCTGAATTGCTGGCTAATGACCTAATATAATTTAATTTGGCTTAACCAATGAAAGTAAAAGTGATTTAAGCACATTTTTATTGAATTTTTTTTAAACCGCTTTGTATTAATAGCAACTTTTACTAAAATTACACGTTAATGTCTTGTAAAAAGAAAAGCAGGAAGGAATAATCGATGTCTGAACAGGACAATAGCAACACCTTATTAGACCCGAATAATGAAATCAACCGGGCGGAAACCGAACCCAAACTTTCCGCCGGACAAAAACTTATCTACATTTTCACGGATCCCCAAAAAACGTTGGCAACTTTACGAAATAACCCAACCTGGCTTTTGCCTTTGGTGCTCATTATGTTAATGACCGTCGCTTTTACCATTGCCACCAAAGACCTTGTAATCGAATATCGTAAAGAAATCATTTTAAATTCCGAAAAAATACCGGAAGAACAAAAAGATTTGGCTTTGGAACGTCTGGAGAATATGACTCCCAAAGCATTTTACATTCAGAGCATCGGCGGTGGACTTGTCGGGCTAGTGCTGGTTTACTTATTCGCTTCCGGTGTTTTTATTTTGGTGGGCAATTTTATTTTAGGCGGTAAAGCCACGTTCAAACAGATTTTTTCCTTGTACGTGTGGGGCAATATGGTTTTGCTTGTGGAACTGCCGGTGAAAGGAGCAATGGCTTTGGCCAAAGGATCGGCGCAAGTTTACACGAGTCTTGCCGTATTGATGGATCCTTCCCAAAGCAAGACGGTATTGTTCCAACTTTTAAACGCGGTGGATATTTTTAATATTTGGCGCATTGTTTTGTGGGCCATGGGCTTTATGGTCATCTATCGCTTCAGTGCAAAAAAATCGTACATCGCCGTAATTTCCATCTATGTGTTCTACGTTTTTTTAAACATAGGTTTGGGGCGGTTGTTTATTTAAAATGAGGAGTTTAAAAATGAGGCACGCGATGTTACGCGCCGGAATATTTTTCTTTGTTTTGCTTGGCCTTGGAATTACGAATTCTGCTAAAGCGCAGGATTCTTCTGCGACGCCTTTAAATCTTGAGCAATGCATCCGGCTGGCTTTGAAAAACAATTACACCATTCACAATTCTTATTATCTGAAAAAATCGTCGGATTACGATGTTTTGAAAAGCTACAAAGGTATTTTGCCGTCCGTTAATGTTTCAGTCGGACAAGGCAAGGTGGAAAACGGTCCTTCGGAATATCTTAGTAATGAGCCTGTAGATATTGATAATGAAGGAAATGTTATTTATAAACAAAGAACCCGTAAGCTCCCCAGCACACATCGTTCTTCCAGCTCGGCCAGCTTATCAATCAGCCAAACCTTGTTTGACGGCGGAATTTGGTGGAATCAAATTCGCAAAAGCAAGGCCGACAACAAAGCATCCGAATACCAATATGAAAGCGACCGTAACTCCATCATTTTGCAGGTACAACAGGCCTATTTTGATTTAATCAAACAACAAAAATTACTGGAAGTGTACGAGCTGGCTATCCAACGCAGCCAGGCCCAATTGGATCGCGCGCAAAGCATGTACAATTTGGGCGCAACGGCTCGTATTGATGTTTATCGTGCCAAGGTCAATTTGGGAAACGACCGCATTAATTTTTTGAACCAGAAAAATGTGGTTTCCGAAGCAAAAAAGAAACTCAATATTCTATTGGGCCGCGATCCTTTAACGCCCGTTTCCGTCAAAACGGAGGTTAATATCAACCGTAGTCTTCCGTCTTTGGACGAAATGATTCAAACCGCCATGCAACATCAGCCTCAATTAAAAAAGGATCTCATGGATGTGCGTGCACGCAGCCTTTCCGTTCGTATGGCCAAGGGCCTGAATTTCCCGCGTATTTCGGTTTATCTGAATTACGACCGTTTCCATGAAAATACGATTAAAGTGTTTTCCGATTATGACCAGAACTACCAATTACGTTACGG
Organism: Calditrichia bacterium; assembly: GCA_027039465.1. Taxonomy (GTDB): domain Bacteria; phylum Calditrichota; class Calditrichia; order Calditrichales; family Calditrichaceae; genus Caldithrix. Next base: position 15,174 of record JALWEA010000044.1, read on the forward strand.
GCTAAACGTCTCTTTTAACCTGTTCAACGGATTTTCCGATTATGCCGATATTCAGAAAGCGGAATTGGGCCGCAAAATGGCCATGGAAGCTCTGGAAAATTACAAACGGACACTCAAGTCTCAAATTCATAAAGCGTACATGAGTTACAAGTCGACTCTGGAAATGATTAAAATCAACCGGGAGAATTTGGACGCTGCCAAAGAAGAATTGCGCCTTGCCGAGGAACGGTACCAAATCGGAGCGGGCACGGCTTTGGATGTGCGCGATGCGCAGGTTAAATTAACGCGCGCCGAAGAAACACTGGTTTCCACCGAGTATCAGGCGCAGTTATTATTAGCCGAATTAGACAATCAAATGGGATTGACTTACGCTAAAATCAAAGATAAAATCGAAAATCAAACAAAATAGCGTACTAAATGTACGGGAGAAAATTAGGATGAAAAAGTATTGGATTACAGGTGGCATTATTCTGATTATCGTTCTGTTGGTAATTGCTAATATTGCCCAAAAAGACAAAGGCACGGAAGTAATGGCCGAGAAAGTGGTCCGCGGTACGGTTCAACAGAAGGTAACCGGTTCCGGGCAAATTAAACCGGCGGTTCAAGTTAAGGTTAGTGCGCAGGTTGCCGGTAAAATTATTCGTATTTATGTAAAAGAAGGCGATCAGGTAAAAAAAGGCCAATTATTGGTGGAATTGGACCCGCAGAAATACAAAGCCAGCGTTGAGCGCGCACAATCTTCTTTATTAGCGGCCAAAGCTAACGAGAAAAAAGCAAAAAGCGATTTGGATCGCACCAAGGAATTGTATCAGAAACATTTAGTCTCCGAGGCCGATCTCGAAGCGGCCGAAGCCAATTACGAAGCGGCGGTCAGTAACCGTTTGCAAGCCGAAGCTTCCTTAAAAGAGGCCCAGGATGCTTTGGACAAAACCATGCTCTATTCTTCCATGGACGGCGTGGTTACCAAAGTGAATAAGGAAGAAGGTGAAATGACCTTAGGCGCCCAGTTTCAGGAAGACGTTATTTTAATCGTTTCGGATCTTTCGGTCATGGAGGCAGTGGTGGAAGTGGATGAAAACGATGTGGTCAACATAAAAACCGGAGATTCGGCAGTTGTTGAGGTGGATGCTTTCCCGGACACCACCTATCGAGGTGTCGTAACCAAGATTGCCCACTCGGCCATCACCAAAGGTTTGGGTACGGCCGAGCAGGTTACCAATTTTGAAGTTACCGTCACGTTGGATAATCCGGATCCGCGCTTTCTTCCCGGAATGAGTACGACCGTTGATATTTTGACCAAACGCCTTGATAATGTGGTCAAGGTTCCGATTCAAGCCGTAACCGTACGTTCGGAAGAGGAAATTGAAAAAGCCTTAAACAAAGGCAAAAAGACGCACAAAAACACAAAGCCCGAAGAAGAGACGTTTGAAGAGAAAAAACAGAAAATGAAAGAAGTGGTCTTTATTATTAAAGACGGTAAAGCGGCGTTACGTCCGGTTAAATTGGGCATTAGCGATGATACGCATTACGCTGTTCTGAGCGGGCTGAAAGCCGGTGATTTAGTGATTACCGGACCGTTCCGCATTCTCAATAAAACCTTAAGGGACGGAATGCCGGTTCGAGTAAAAAACAAAAAAAGGAATAAACGCTGATGTTAATCCGAATTGAGAATTTGACCAAAATTTACCAATTGGGGCAGGTTCAGGTGCGCGCCCTAAACAACGTAAATTTGACCATAAATAAGAATGAATATGTGGCCATCATGGGGCCCAGCGGTTCGGGCAAATCGACTTTGATGAATATTTTGGGTTGCCTGGATGTGCCCACCGAAGGCCGTTATATTCTCAATGATCAGGATGTGAGCAATTTAACCGACGATGAATTGGCCCACATTCGGAATAAAGAAATCGGGTTTGTTTTTCAAACATTTAATTTGTTACCACGGGCCACGGCGTTACACAATGTGGAATTACCGTTGATTTACAACGGTACGCCGCGGGTTCGGCGTCGTGAATTGGCCATGCAGGCTTTGGAACGTGTGGGGTTGGCCGACCGTGCCATGCACCGCCCCAGTGAACTCTCCGGCGGACAACGACAACGCGTGGCCATTGCCCGGGCGTTGATCAATAACCCTTCTCTGATTTTAGCCGACGAACCGACAGGCAATCTGGACTCCAAAACCGGTGAAGAAATTATGCAAATTTTTAACGAATTGAATGAAGCGGGCAATACGATTGTTCTGGTCACCCATGAAGAGGATATCGGTCGCCGGTGTAAACGCTTGATTCGCTTGTTGGACGGTGAAATCATTAATGATGAAATGAACTGATGCGCTTATGTTAGTAACCTTTTCACGAATCGGCGAATATGTATCCATGGCCTGGCAGGCCCTTGTTGCGCATAAAATGCGTACCTTTTTGACGACCTTGGGCATTTTGATCGGCGTTACGACCATTATTACCATTTGGACAACCATCGAAGGATTGAATCAATATGTTTTCGGTCAATTATCCAATATCGGCGCCAATACGGTTTACGTGCAGAAATTTCCCTGGGTAATAAAAGGAGATTTCTGGAAATACCGCAATCGCAAAGAGATTACCTACAAAGAATACCAGGCCTTGAAAAAGAATTGCACTTTGGCCGATCATATTTCTCCCGAAATCTTTGCCATGCGAAACATCAGCTACAAGGGCAAAAAATTCAGCAACATTTTTGTTA